>DATLFF010000333.1:0-2811 GCA_035524915.1 Gemmatimonadota bacterium
TCACGTGGTGGTCCTGATGCTGGAGAACCGCTCTTTCGACAACCTCCTCGGGTGGCTGTACGAGGGCCAGGGGAACGTCCCGCCGCACAACGTCCCGGCGCCGCCGAGCGGCCAGCAGCCTTACTATCTGGGGCTCGAAGCGCAGAAGTACTGGAACACGAACCCGGCGAGCGCGCACGATACCGCCCCGGCCTCGGACCGGTACTACGCCGAGAAGATCAAGTCGGGCTACACCGTCCCCGATCCGAACCCCCGGGAGGTCTTTCCCTCGTTCGTCGAGCAGATGTTCGGCACCGAGTCGCCGAGCGCCACCCAGGACCCCGACATGTCCGGCTTCGTCCAGAACTACGCCGGGCTCAAGAAGAACCCGAACCCTGGCGCCGTCATGGAGACCTACACGCCGACCCAGGTGCCGGCCATCAGCAAGCTGGGCACCGGCTTCGCGGTCTGCGACCGGTGGTTCGGGTCCCTGCCCTCCGAGACCTGGCCCAACCGCTCGTTCGTCCACGCGGGGACCTCGTTCGGGCGGCTCAACAACTGCGACGGCAAGTACACCGAGAACTGCGTCCCCAACTTCACGGTCTACGCCGGCAAGCGGACGATCTTCGACGTGCTGGCCGATCGGGACGTCCGCTGGGAGGTGTACCAGAACGCCGCAGTCGTGGGGACCCTGGTGAGCGCGCAGTTCTGGACCGTCCCCCAGAAGCTGAAGTGGCATGCCTACCACCTGAGCCGGCTGGCCGGAGACCTGGAGGAGGTCAGGGCGCCGCAGTACGTCTTCATCGAGCCTTCGTACGCCGTCAAGGCGAACGACCAGCACCCGCCCCACGACGTGCTCCTGGGCGACCACCTCATCGACAAGGTTTACGCCATCCTCCGGGCGAGCAGTGTCTGGCACAAGACCCTGCTGATCGTGACCCACGACGAGCACGGCGGCTGCTACGACCACGTGCCGCCGCCCAAGACGGCGGCTCCCGACAGCTTCAAGCCGCAGTTCGAGATCGGCGGCATGAACCCGTTCGAGCGCCTGGGGCCGCGGGTGCCCGCGCTGGTGGCTTCGCCGTACGTGAAGGCCGGTACCGTCTTCCGGGCGCCGGCCGGCGGGGCGGAGTACGACCACACGTCGATCCTCGCGTCGCTCTTCGATTGGGTCGGGCTCTCTCGTGACAGCCTGGGCTCGAACGCCCGCATCCAGGCCGCGCCCACCGTGTGGCCGGCGCTCACGCTCGACGTCGGCCGGACCGACTGCCTGAAGGCCCTGGGCGTAGCGACGGCGGACGACCACGACGAGCGCGCGGCGGCCGAGGCGGCCATCGTCCAGGTAGACCACCGCAAGCTCGTAATCCTCGCCATGGGAGAGGCCGACCGGATCCTGGCGGAGGAGGCGGCCGGCGGGGTCGAATGCTCGGACGAGGAGTGGACCGAGCGTTACGAGCGGGTCGTCCAGGAGAAGCTCGGCGAGTTGGAGGAGCTCCGGCGTCGCGGGGAGCTCGAGGCGTTTCTGAAAGGGCTGGCGGGCGAGTGAGGACGCGGGCTCGTCGGCGGGTCTCAACCAGCGATCGTCCCCTCCCTCGTGTGCTACCCTGTCGATTGGACTACAAGGGAGCATCGTAAACCTGGAAGGTCCTGCGGGCCGTCCGTAGCGGAAGCACGACTACCTACGACAGAGCATTGGCAATGCGCTCAGGGCTCATCGTCTTCATCCACGGTCTCGGCGGCCATCCGGTCACGACCTGGGGCCGGTTCCCGGACCTCGTCCGGGAGGATCCGGCGTTCGCCAAGTTCGACGTCTGGTGCTACTCGTTCACGACTTCGGTCACCCGCTGGCCGTGGTCGCGCCGGAATCCGAAGATCCAGGACCTCGCGCAGGCGCTCCGCTCCCAGTTCGAGAACCGGTTCCAGGGGCAGAGCGAAGTGACCCTCGTGTGTCACAGCCTGGGGGGCCTGATCGCCCGCCGGTACCTCCTGGACGAGGTGAAGAGCGATCGCCCGCTGAGGGTCAGGAACCTGCTGCTCTACGCCGTGCCCAACAGCGGGTCCGGTTTGGCCAACTTCGTAAAGGAGCTCCCGTTGACGTGGCGCCACGGCCAGCTCGGCCAGCTCGCCCGGGACGCGGGCTTCCTGTTCGACCTGAACGAGGAGTGGGCCCGTCTCGGAATGTCGGACAGGGTCCGGGTGAAGTACGTGGTGGCTCTCCACGATCGGGTCGTCGATGTGACGAGCGCCCGGGCCTTTCCCGGCAACCCGGACGTGGAGACCGTGGACCACCGGGGCCACCGCAGCCTGGTCAAGCCGGAGTCGGCGGATGACCTGTCCTACCTCATCTTCCGGAACTTCATGGCGGTACCCAGGATCCCGCCGGCGAAGGACGCGGTGACCAAGGTGGCGGTCACCCGGTTCCAGAGCACCGGCGGGGACGCCGAGAACGAGATCGTCGCCAACGGCGTCACCGAGCGCCTGATCAACATCCTGGCCAACCTCGACGGCGTCCATGCCGTGCCCCGCGTCGCCATGACGCGGCTGGGGGACCGGACCCCGATGGAGATCGCCGAGGAGTTCAACGCCGACTACCTCGTGGAGGGGACCTTCGAGCGGTTCCCCGGGAGCGACCGGTGCACCATCTTCGTGAGGCTGGTCAAGGTGGGCGAGGAACGGCCCGAGGCCGTCTGGAGCGATCGGTACGAGCGGCCGTGGAGCGACGCGCAGCAGGTCCTGGTGGACGTCGCCAGGAAGGTCGCTCGCCGGATCAAGCGCATCGTGACCCAGAAGGAGCTCCGGCGCCTCGAGGACGCGCCCGTCCGGCCCATGGCC
>DATLFF010000334.1:0-9384 GCA_035524915.1 Gemmatimonadota bacterium
GGACCGCCGGACGATTCCATCGCTCACGGTCGCCTCCCTCGGTTGAACGGACCTCGTCGACCACTCGTTTCGAGGAGGATAACGCGAGCGGCGGGGGGCCGCCGCCCGTCGGGGACTTGACAAGCGAAGGCGGATATGCTAAAAAAACAGCATAGTGCTAATAAAATAGCATCTACCCCGAGGACGCCATGTCCGACAGCCCCAACCCCCACACCGAACTCAGCCGCCGCGAGCGGCAGATCATGGACATCGTCTACCGACTCGGGCGGGCCACTGCGGCGGAGGTCCGCGAGAACCTCCCCGATCCGCCCGGCTACTCCGCCGTCCGCGCCATGCTCCGGGTGCTGGAGGAGAAGGGCCAGCTGGCTCACGAGCAGGAGGGTCCGCGCTACGTGTTCCGCGCCACGGTCTCCGTGGAGGCGGCGCGCCGTTCCGCGCTCCGCCGCCTGATGCGGACCTTCTTCGACAACTCGCTGGAAGAGGCGGTGGCAACCTTGCTGGACGTTTCGGCGTCCAACCTGTCTGACGAGGAGCTGGACCGGCTCTCGAGACTGATCGAAGATGCCCGGAGGGAGGGACGCTAGTGGAGAGGATCCTGTGGGAGACGGCGCTGGTGGGCGCGGTGATCCTGGCCGCGGCGGGTGTGGTGGCCGAGACGCTGCGCGGCCGCTCGGCCGCCGCGCGCCATCTGGTGTGGGCGATCGGCCTGGCCTGCGTCGCCGCGCTCCCCCTGCTCGAGGCGGGGCTGCCGGGCTGGAGGCTCCCCCTCCTGCCCGCCGCTCCCGAGGCGGCGGGGTCCGGGCCGGTTGCCGCGGGAAGCGCCGCCGGCCTCCTGTTCACGCTCTGGCTGATCGGCGCCGCGGCGGTGGTGGGCACGACAATGGTCGGTCGTTCGCGAGTGTCGTGGCTCGCGCGCACATCTGTCCCACTGGACGGCGGCGCGTGGCCCGCGCTCGCTTCCTCGCTGGGCGACCGCCTCCGCCTGCCCCGCCGCGTCGCCATCCGCCGGAGCGACCGTGTGACCACTCCGATGATGTGGGGAATCCTCCGGCCGGTGATCCTCCTGCCGGCGGAGGCCGACGGCTGGCCCGAGCGCATGCGCCGGGACGTGCTCCTGCACGAGCTCGTCCACGTCAAGCGCAACGACTACGCCATCCAGGTGCTGGCCCGGCTGGCGTGCGCGATCCACTGGTTCAACCCGCTGGTCTGGGCCGCCGCCCGACGCCTGCGGATCGAGCGGGAGCGGGCCTGCGACGACCACGTTCTGCAGGCGGGCGCCGACCCGTGCGATTACGCGGCGAGCCTGCTGGCCATGGCGCGGGCGCTCGGCCGCTCGAAGCGGCCGACGGCGGCGGTGGCCATGGCCGACCGGACCCGCTTCGGCGAGCGCCTGGCGGCGCTGCTCGATCCCCGGCGGCCCCGCGGCGTCCTCGCCCGCCGGACCGTGATGCCGGCGGCCCTGACAGCGGCGCTGGTCGTATCCCTGGTGGCGGCGGTCCAGCCCACGCGCCGGGCGACGACCTCGGCTCCGGGCGCCGCGATGACGGCCTCGGCTCCGGCCGCCGCGCTGACCGACTGGGCGCGGGCCGCCGAGACGACGCACGGCCCGACCTCCGACCCCGCCGCGAGCCGGGCTGCGCGCTCGGCGAGCGCCGCACCCGCCTCGAGGGTGGCCGTCTACCAGGCGCCGGCGGTCCGGATCGTGCTCTCCGGCGATGGCGACCGGGTCGAGATGGTCCCGGCCGCGTCGGTGGGGGGAGACGGGCGCGACATCCATGTGAAAGACTCCGAGGCGTGCGATCCGGGAGAGTCGCACGACTCCACTCCGCGAACCGAACCCGCGGTGCGGCCGGTGCAGGTCGCCGCTCGCCCCGCCGAGGTGACGGCGCACTAGAACATTCCGAACCAGCCTTGGAGGGCTCCGTCGATGCCGCTCGTCCCGCGAAAAAGGGATTTAACAAGTACATTTGTAGGATTCGCCTCGCTCGCGCTGGTATCGGCCGCGATGGCCCAGCCCGCCGCGGGGGGCGAAGAGGGGCAGGCCGCGGCCAAGCGGATCGAGGCGCTCCGGGCCTCCGCCGGAACGCCGGAGGTGGACGGGCGCCTGGACGACCCGGTGTGGGCCCAGGCCCGCTGGATCTCGGACTTCGTCCAGAAGGAGCCGGTCCAGGGTGCCGCCCCCACGGTGGCCACCGAGATCGCCTTCGTGTACGACGACGAGGCGGTCTACATCGGAGCCCGGATGGCCGGGGAGGGCACCTACGAGATCGCCGACCAGATGACCCGCAGAGACGACATGGCGAGGGGCGCCGATCGGCTCATCGTCTCGCTCGACACGTACCACGACGGCCGGACGGCCTACAGCTTCGCGGTCACCGCGGCGGGCGTGCGGATCGACTGGCACACCCCCACCGATCACGAGGGAAACCACGACATGACGTTCGATGCCGTGTGGGCGGCGCGGACCGAGGTGACGGCGGAGGGATGGACCGCGGAGATGCGGATCCCGTTCTCCCAGCTCCGGTTCAGCTCCGCCGACGAGCAGGTATGGGGGGTCAACGTGAACCGGACCATCCCCGCGCTCGACGAGGAGCAGTACTGGGTGCTGGTCCCGCGCGACGAGACGGGCTGGGCGAGCCGGTTCGGCGAGCTGGTCGGCATCCGCGGAGTAGGCGCCTCCCGGCGGATCGAGCTCGTCCCGTACGTGGCGAGCGAGGTCACGCGGACCAGCGACGCCCTGATCGCGGCTGGCGACCCGTTCTCCGAGATCAACGACGCCACCGTACGGACGGGGCTCGACTTCAAGATGGGGCTCGGACCGAACCTCACCCTGAACGCCACCGTGAACCCGGACTTCGGCCAGGTGGAGGCCGACCCGGCGGAGGTGAACCTCACCGCGTTCGAGACGTTCTTCCAGGAGCGGCGGCCGTTCTTCACCGAGGGCCAGCAGAACCTCCAGGGCAACGGGCCGCCGTACTACTACTCGCGCCGGATCGGCGCCGCTCCGCACCTCTTCGCCGGCGGGGACTTCCGCGACGCCCCCTCGACCTCCACGATCCTGGGGGCCGCCAAGGTCACCGGGCAGCTTGCGGGCGGCTGGTCGCTCGGAGCGATCACGGCCTACACCGACGACGAATCGGCCCGCGTGTACGATCTGGCCGAGGATGCGTTCCGTGACGTCGACGTGGAGCCCGCGACTCTGTACGGAGCGGCGCGGCTCCAGAAGCAGTTCGGTCCGAACGCGTCCACCTTCGCCTTCACGCTGACCGCGGTGGACCGCTCGATGGACGAGGGGAGCGCGCTGGCGTCGCTCCTGGCGGACCGTGCCCTGGCCGGCGGTGTCGACTGGAACCGGCGGTTCCAGGGCGGCAAGTACGAGCTCCTCGGCCAGGTCGGCTTCAGCCACGTGACCGGCGACTCGGCCGCGATCACCCGCATCCAGCGCTCCAGCGGCCATTACTTCCAGCGGCCGGACCAGGATCACGTGGAGCTGGACCCCAGCGCCACCTCGATGACCGGCTTCTCGGCCGCGGTCCGGGGCGGCAAGCGGTCGGGCACGTGGCAGTGGAACGGCGGGGTGTGGGGCGACACGCAGGGGTTCGAGATCAACGACCTCGGCCAGTACGGGCGCGCCGACGAAATCGCCCAGTGGTCGGGGGTGAGCTACAACGTCACCACGCCGGGGAACGTCTTTCGGCGCTGGAACGTGGGGATGTTCGAGAACGCATCGTTCAACAACGGCTGGATCCACCGGAACCAGAACCTGGGGATGTCCACCAACTACACGCTCACGAACTTCTACCGCGGCTTCTTCGAGACGGGCCGTAACTTCGACGTTCTGAGCGACGTCGCGACTCGCGGCGGTCCGCTCATGAAGCAGGACGGCAACTGGTGGTTCGCCGGCGGGGTCTTCTCGAGCGCCAACCAGCCGAGCGGCTGGGGAATCCGCGCCATGGTCGGTTCCGAGGATCTGGGCGGCTGGAGGTGGCGGATCGACCCCGAGGCGCGCTGGCAGCCGACCGACCGGATCCGTCTGAGCTTCACCCCGCGCTACGTCCGCAGCCGGGACACCCGGCAGTACGTGGGCACCTTCGAGGGCGGCCGCGACGCCACCTTCGGCAGCCGCTACGTGTTCGGCTGGATCGACCGGAGCGAGATCGCCACGCCGGTCCGGATGAACTACCTGTTCACTCCGAACGTGAGCCTGGAGCTCTACGCCGAGCCGTTCGCCGCCAGCGGCCGCTACTTCGACCTCGGCGAGCTGGCCGCGCCGCGGACGAGCGACCTGCGGACCTACGGCGAGGCCGAGGGCACCTCGATCGAGCGCGACGAGACGGGCGCGTACACGGTGACCGATGGCGACGCCTCCTTCGAGATCGCCAACCGCGACTTCGACGTCCTGTCGTTCCGCTCCAACCTGGTGCTCCGGTGGGAGTGGCGCCCGGGCTCGTCCCTGTTCGTGGTGTGGCAGCAGAACCGCTCCGGCTTCGACGCCGCCGGCCGCCTGGTGGGCGGCGGGGACCTGCTGGACTCGCTCTCGGCGGACGGCCAGAACGTGCTGGCGGTGAAGTTCAGCTACTGGCTTCCGCTCTAGACGAACCGATCGGCTCCCGCGCGGCGCGTCCCGGATTGAACGGGGCGCGCCGCGCGCTCGTTTCTGACGTTGAACCCGACACGGAGGAGCCGGCCATGCGAATCGTCCCTGTTCTGATCTTTCTGATCGTCTTCGGCGGGGCCGTTCCCGCGGCGGCCCAGGATCCCGCTCCGGCGGCTCCGGCCGCCGACCCCGCCGACGTCGAATCGATCGACGCGATCGTCGCCGCGGTCTACGAGTCGATCTCCGGCCCCGCCGGCGAGCGTGACTGGCCCCGCTTCCGGACCCTGTTCGCGCCGGGGGCCCTGCTGGTCCCGGCGGCGCCGCGATCCGACGGCTCCGCTCCGCTCCGCGCGCTGGGGGTGGAGCAGTACGTCCAGGCCGCCGGCGCGTTCTTCCGCGAGAATCCCTTCTACGAGGTGGAGTCCGGTCGCACCCTGGAGCGGTTCGGGAACGTGGCGAACGCGATGAGCGCGTACGAGTCGCGGCGCGCGCCCGAGGAGGAGCCGTTCACCCGCGGGATCAACACCATCACCCTCGTTCACGACGGACAGCGGTGGTGGCTCGTGTCGATCGCCTGGGACGAGCACCGGCCGGGGAACGAGATCCCGGCGGATTTCGGAGAATCCGGTTGAGCGCTGCCGTACGGGCCGCCGCGGGCCTGGCCGCGCTCGCACTGACGCTGGTCGCCTCGCCCCGGGCGGCGGAGGCCCCGGACCCGGTCGAGTACACGGCCGACGTCGCCCACAGCACCGTGGGGTTCCGGGTCCGGCACCTGGGAATCAGCTGGGTGACCGGGCGGTTCACCCGGTTCGCCGCCACGTTCGCCTGGGACTCCGAGCGCCCGGAGGCATCGTGGGTCACCGCCACCATCGATGCCGCCTCGATCGACACCGAAAATGGCCGCCGGGACGACCACCTGCGCTCGGAGGATTTCCTCTGGGTGGAGCGCCATCCCACCCTCACGTTCGCCAGCCGATCGGTCGTCCCGGACGGCGAAGAGGGGCTCGTTATCGAGGGCGACCTCACGATCCGCGGGATCACCCGGCCGGTCGTCCTGGAGGCGACGCTCGAGGGGACGACCACCGGCCGCGGCGGCCAGCCGATCGTGGCCTGGAGCGCCGAGACCCGGATCCGCCGGCAGGACTACGATCTCACGTGGAACCGGGTGACCGAGGTGGGGGGTTTCGTGGTGGGGGACGAAGTGCGGATATTGCTGGAGATCGAGGCCCGCGGGCCCGAGCCGGCCGCCGGGGGCGGCTGAAACCGGGTCCTCCGCCCCGCGTAGGGGGAGGGATGCGAGCCCCATCCCCACTCTTTCCGGAGGTGTCCGTGTCGCGCGCGCTCCCGATCCTCGCTCTCGCCGCATTGGCCTGCGCCGCCAACCCCCGTCCCGGGGAGCCCGGCTACGCCTACAACGTGAACGGCACGTATCAGGCCTCCTTCACCGTGGATGGGAATCCGTACGCCGGCACGCTGGAGGCGACGACCGCCCCCGGCGGCGCGGTCGCGGGGTCTTTCCGGGTGACCGGCGAAGTGACCGCATCCGCCAGCTTCGCCGGCACGGTGGTCGGCGACTCGCTGACGTGGACCGGGGCCTACACCCTGGCCGAGGTGGACTGCCCGGGCACGATCTCCTCCTCGGGGGTGGTCGCCGAAGGGGGGGCTTCGCTCGCGGGCGACCTCTTCGTCGTGGGCTGCGACCAGACGTACGAGGGCATCTACACCGCTTCCCGTTAACCGCCGGGACCGGTTCCAACCTTCCCCCGCCGCGGGTCGTCTGATCCCATGAGTGATGAGACCGGACCGCGGAGGGACGAGATTCAGGCAGCCGAGCGAAGGCAGGCGGACCCCGGCGTCGATCCCGACGTCGGGCGCGCCGCGGCGGGAGACGCCCGGGCCTTCGAGCGGCTCTACCGCCACTACGTCCCCATGGTCCACAGCCTGGCCCGCCGCATGGCGAGCCCGGAGGAGGCGGACGAGGTGGCGCAGGACGTGTTCGTGAAGGTCTGGCAGAAGCTGGACACGTTCCGCGGAGACGCCGCGTTCGCCACCTGGCTCCACCGGGTGGCGGTGAACGCCATCCTCGAGCGCCGGCGGAGCACGAAGCGGCGCGGAGACCGGTTCGTGGAGGACGAGCTCGCCATGGAGCACGCCTCCGACCGGCCGGCGCCGGTGGGCGCCGCGATCGACGTGGAGGGGGCGCTCCGGCATCTGCCCGACGGGGCCCGCCACGTCTTCGTCCTCCACGACGTCCAGGGGTACAAGCACGAGGAGATCGCGGGCATGCTGGGGGTCACCGCGGGCACGTCCAAATCCCAGCTCCACCGAGCGCGGATGCTGCTCCGCGAGCGTCTTTCGACGTGAGGCGGCCATGACCGATCACTGGATCGAACGGCTGAGCGACTACATCGACGGGGATCTGGCGCCCGGTGAGCGGGGCGAGATGGAGGCTCACGTCGCGGCCTGCCCGGAATGCGCGGCGGCTCTCGCCGACCTCCGGCGCGTGGTGGCGGCCGCCGGCGCGCTCGAGAACGCCCCGCCGGAGCGCGACCTGTGGCCGGGGATCGCCGAACGTCTGGGCCTCCCCGCCGGCCGGGTGGAGGTCCTGCCGCTCGAGCCACGGCGGACGGCGCGCCGCTTCGCTTTCACGATGCCCCAGCTGGCGGCGGCGGCGGTCGCGTTCCTGCTCCTCGGCGCGGGCGGCGTCTGGCTGGCGCGCGACGGCGCGGCTCCGACCGTGGCCGAGCGGCCGGCCGCCGGCGAGGCCGGCGCCCCGACGGTGCAGGTCGCGGACTTCCCCGGCCAGGCGGGCTACGCCGAGGCGGTCGGGGACCTCGAGCGCATCCTGGAGGAGAACCGGGACCGGCTGGACCCGGCCACGGTCCGCGCCGTGGAGCAGAATCTGGCCATCATCGACCAGGCCATCGAGGACACCCGCCGGGCCCTCGCCGAGGATCCGGCCGATCCGTATCTGAACCGGCACCTGGCGGCCAACATGCAGCACAAGGTGGACGTGCTGCGACAGGCCACCCGGGCCGCCATCTGATCGTCATGAGAGAGACCGAAGGAGCACCCATGGAGCGCATCCGGAACCGAATCGCCCTCGCCTCGCTCGTCCTGGCGCTCGCGCCCGCCGTGGCGGCCGCCCAGGAGGTCGTGATCGACAGCCTGGTCGCGGTGAGCCCCGACGCCCGGGTCGAGATCCACAACGCCAACGGCTCCGTCCGCGTCGGGACGTGGGAGCGGCCCGCGGTGCGGATCGTCGCGCGCGCCTCCAGCCGGGTGCCGATCCGGATCGAGCCCGGCGGGACCACGCTCACCATCCACTCGGACCATCCGCAACGGAGGGCGACCGTGGCCTACGAGGTGACGGTACCGAGAGGCGCCGACGTGGAGGTCCACGGCCAGAACACTCCGGTCACCGTCACGGGAGCCGGGGGGCGGGTCGAGGTCCACTCGATGAACGGCGGCGTCACCGTGCGCGGAGGCCGGGGGCGGGTGGAACTCCACTCGGTGAACGGTCCGATCGAGGTGACCGGCGTCCGGGGAGCGGTCGAGGTCCACACCGTGAATCAGGGCGCCGTCGTCCGTGACGTCGTGGGGGACGTGTCCGTCGCCTCGGTCAACGGCGCGGTGATCCTGGAGGCGATCGATTCGCGCAACGTCCAGGCGACCAGCGTCCAGGGGGGCGTGCGCTACGCCGGATCGGTCCACCCGGACGGCCTCTACCGGCTGAGCTCCCACAACGGCAGCGTGGTGATGGCCCTGCCCGGCGACGCCAGCGCGCACGTGACCGTGTCGACCTTCAACGGCACCCTGAGAGTCGATTTTCCCGTGACCCTGAACGAGGGTTCGGGCGGCAAGCGGTTCGACTTCACTCTGGGCTCCGGCGACGCCCGCATCGAGCTCACTTCCTTCAACGGCCGGATCGAGCTGCGCCGGCCGTGAGGCCGGCGGCCGTCTCGAGCACCTCTGACATCCAGGGAGGATTCCCAATGCGCAACAGAACGCTCTCTCTCACCCTCCTCGCCGCCGCCGTCCTGGCCGGCCCGGCCCACGCCCAGCGGACGGAGGAGTTCACCTGGAGCGGCACGGTGGCCGCGGGCAAGACCGTGACGATCCACAACGTGAACGGAGAGATCGAGGCGGCTCCGGCGAGCGGCAGGGGGGTCGAGGTCGTGGCGGTCAAGCACAGCCGTCGCGGGGACCCGTCGGCGGTCCGGATCGAGGTGCGGGAAACGGCCGACGGCGTCACTCTCTGCCCGATCTATCCCGGTGAGACGGACTGCGGCCGCCAGGGGCGGAACCGGGACGACGACGATCGCGTCTCCGTCGACTTCGCGGTCCGTGTGCCGGCCGGCGTCCACCTGGAGGCCGGGACCGTGAACGGCAAGGTGCAGGTCCGCGGCCTGACCGGGGATGTCCGGGTGTCGACCGTCAATGGCGGGATCCGGGTGGAGACCGCCGGCGCGGCGGAAGCCCACACGGTGAACGGGTCGATCGACGCCGCCGTCGGCCGGGCGAGCTGGGATGGCCGCCTGGACTTCCGGACGGTGAACGGCTCCATCGACCTGGCGCTCCCGGCGGCGACGGGAGCCGAGGTGGAGGCGAGGACGGTGAACGGCCCGATCTCGGCCGACTTCCCACTGGCGATCCGGTCCGAGCGGCGGTGGGGTCCCCGGCGGATCGAGGGGACGATCGGCTCGGGTGGAGGAGGGCTGCGGCTGGAGACGGTGAACGGGGCGATCCGGCTGCGCCGGTCGTAGGTCGGTCCCGGCAGGTCGGGG
>DATLFF010000335.1:0-2312 GCA_035524915.1 Gemmatimonadota bacterium
GATGATGGTCGTCCCCGAGGGCGGGTCGCTCTACTTCAACAACGTGAGCATGGTGCTGGACGGGCACACCGGCGTCGAGCACTCGATCCCCGTGCCGGCCGTATACGACGACATCGAGCGGCTCTGGGGCGCGTCGTCGACGGGGTACACGCCGACCACCATCGTCGGGTACGGCGGGCTCTCCGGCGAGTTCTACTTCTACCAGCATTACGACGTCTGGGAGAACGAGCACCTGCTGGCGTTCACGCCGCGCGAGCAGGTGGACGCGCGGTCGCGGCGTCGCCTGATGGCCGCCGGGGACGACGACTGGAACCACATCCTGATCGCCCGGGGCGCCAAGGACCTGTACGACGCGGGCGTGATGACGCTCCTCGGCGCGCACGGCCAGCTCGAGGGGCTCGGCGCGCACTGGGAGCTGTGGATGTTCGAGCAGGGCGGGATGTCGGCGATGGAGGCGCTGGCGGCCGGGACCATCATGGGCGCGCAGTACCTCGGCATGGACGGCGACATCGGGTCGCTGGAGCCCGGCAAGCTGGCGGACCTCGTCGTATTGACCGCCAACCCCCTGGACGACATCACGCACACCGACGACATCGCGCAGGTCATGCTCGGCGGGCGGCTGTACGATGCGATGACGCTCCGGCAGGTGGCGCCGGTGGAGCGGGCGGCGCCGGTGATGCCCTGGGAGCGGTAAGTGTTCTTGCGCACGCCTTCGCTCCCGCGGCCTGGCATGGACGAACGCTCTTTTCACGCGAAGACGCGAAGTGGGGCGAAGACGCGAAGTGGAGCGGGAGACGAAGGGGCGGCTCGCGCGACGCCGCTACGACGCGACGTGACATAAATATAAAAAGGGGATCCGGTGGGGGCGGGCTACTCCCGTAAGGCTGCTTCGCCGGTCACTTATGCTTCCCGCTGTTCCTTCGCGTCTTCCTCCACTTCGCGGCTTCGCGTGATGAATGGATTCTGGGCAACTGCGGGAGGCGCGGGCGCAGCCGCTATCCGATTCGCGTACCGGAATACTCTGGCGCTCCCGGCAGGGACCGCCGCAGATTTGTCCGACCTCCCCGGGTACACCCCCCAGACGGGACAGGAGCCGTGTACCGATTCAAGGACGCTCGCGGGCTGAGCCACACCCTGGCCGACGAGGGCGAGCTTCGCGCGGCCATCCGCGAGGGCCGCGTCGGTCCCGGGACGCCGCTCGCGGAGGGGGAGGACGGCCGGTGGACGGTCGCCCGCCTCCACCCGTCGTTCCAGTCGGCGGTGGAGGGGAGGTCCGGCGCCTCCGAGAAGAGCCTCTGGGAGATGCGGGGGATGGAGCTCCTCCGGAGCCGCAAGGGACAGATCTTCCTGGTCATCTTTGCCGTGCTGATGTCCAATGCGCTCCGCGCGGGGATGCGGCCGCCGCTGGATGCGGAAGAGCGCGAGACCTACACCCGGGCGCTGATCGCGCTGTCCGGGGGAGACGTGAGCGCCGCGGCGACGGTGGAGCAGCCGCCGCGGTCTCGGCCGCTCCGGCCCGTGTGGGCGATGATCATGGGCACGCAGGACGTGCTGGCGCACATGCAGGCCACGCAGGAGCGGCTCGGCCTGGGATCGGATCCGCCGGCGAGCTGGATGTCCGACTGGCACATCCGGTATCCAACGAACCACCCCGAGATCGTGCATCACTGGGAGGCCATGGGCGCCTTCCACGCGTTGTACCGGGACTCGGTCATGACGATCGCGGAGCGGGCGGTGCGCGCCCGCGCCGCCCAGGCGGACGCGGCCGGGCAGCTGCTGGAGGAGGCTCTCGAGGCCATGCGCATTCACATGCATACGACGATCGAGATCCACGGCACCGCGATCATGGCCGCGAACGCGGCGCTCGGGCTCCATAACTACCTGGTCCGGCAAGCCGGGCGCATCCACATCGACCGCAACGGCGTTCTCGTGTTCGACAACCCCTACGCCGCCGAGAGCTGGGAGCGTCAGTCGGACCGACTCGACGAGTTCCTTGTCCGGATCGACAGTCTCGGCGCGGTGAGCAGCGCGCGCGTCCAGGCCGACCTGGCGAGGCTCATCCGCTAGCGACTGAGGTCCGCCGGCGATCGGCAGTCCCTGGGACCGAATCACTCACCGGGTCGCGCCCGTAGTGTGATCCCTGTACACCTCTCGATGGGAGCGACGATGGCGACGATGATGGAGGGCGACGAGCTGGCGACCAAGGGAATCGACTACCCGGTGGCGGTGCGGGTGGAAACGCAGCTGGAGGGCCGGAACCGGGTGACGGCCTTCTTCCGGTTCTTCCTGGCGCTCCCTCACATCATCCTGGT
>DATLFF010000336.1:0-4544 GCA_035524915.1 Gemmatimonadota bacterium
GTACTGCCGGTACTCGGCCAGCGTGGTGGCCCCGATCAGCCGGAGCTCGCCCCTGGCCAGCGGCGGCTTGATCATGTTGGAGGCGTCCACCGCGCCCTCGGCGCCGCCGGCCCCGACGAGCGTATGGATCTCGTCGATGAAGGTGATCAGCTCCCCCTCGCTCTCGATGATCGCCTTCAGCACCGCCTTGAACCGCTCCTCGAACTCCCCGCGATACTTCGCTCCGGCCACCATGGCGCCCACGTCGAGCTGGATCAGCCGCTTGTCCTTGAGGGTCTCGGGCACGTCCCCCTCGACGATCCGCTGGGCCAGGCCCTCGACGATGGCCGTCTTCCCGACGCCCGGCTCGCCGATCAGGATGGGGTTGTTCTTGGTGCGCCGGGAGAGGACCTGCATCACGCGGCGAATCTCCTCGTCGCGGCCGATCACGGGGTCCAGCTTGCCGCGGCGGACCTGCGCGGTCAGGTCGATCCCGTAGCGCTCGAGCGCCTGGTACTTGTCCTCGGGCTCGGGGTCGGTGACCCGCTGGGAGCCGCGGATCGTCTGGAGGACGCGGAGGACGCCGTCCTTGCCGACGCCGGCGTTCTTCAGGATCTCGCCCATGGCTCCGGTTCGGGTGTCGACCCAGGCGAGCAGGACGTGCTCGATCGAGGTGTACTCGTCGCCCAGGTCGTCGCGGGCGCGTTCCGCGCGGTCCAGGAGGGCGACGGTCTCGCGGGCGAGCCGCGGCTCGGCGCCGCCCTCGACCTTCGCCAGCCGCGCGATCGCGGCCCCGAGTCGCTGGTCGGTGGCGGCGGGATCGATCCCCAGCCGCTCGAGGAGCGTGCCGAAGAGCCCGCCCTCCTGCGCGAGGAGCGCGGCGGCCAGGTGTTCGGTGGTGATCTCGGGGTTGCCGGCGGAGCGGGCCCGTTCGAGGGCGGCGGCCAGTGCCTCCTGGAGGCGGCGCGTGAGGCGGTCGAGAACCGGCATGGTCGCGATGAGTATACCCGGATCGACCCGGCCGTCGAAGGGCGCGGCGGTCCTCCCGCTTTGGCCCCCTTCGACGGCGGACCGTAGACTTTTCCCGTGCGCCGCTCCGTCGCCCTCCGCGTGGTCCAGCACGCCCCCGCTCTGGGGGACGTGGAGGCGAACCTGGCCGACCACGCCGCGCGGGTGGAGGCGGCCGCCGTGGCGGGGGCCGAGCTGGTGCTCTTCTCCGAGCTCTCTCTGACCGGCTACGCGCTCTTCGACCTGGTCGACGTCGTGGCGCTGGACCCGGGCCACGCGCTCTGGCCGGACGTCCTCGGGCTTTCCGAGGCCGTCGACGTGGTGGTCGGCTACGTGGAGCGGGGGGAGGACGGCTTCCTCTACAACTCGGCGGCCTACCTGCACGCGGGAGAGCTCCTCCACAACCACCGGAAGACCTACCTCCCGACCTACGGCCCGTTCGACGAGGGCCGCTTTTACTCGCCGGGGGACCGGATCGAGGCGTTCGACGCCCCGTGGGGCCGCGCGGCGCTAGTCGTCTGCGAGGAGCTCTGGCACCCGTCCGTGGTCCACGGCGCGGTGGCGCTCGGGGCCACCGCGCTCCTCGCCACCGCCAACGCGCCGGGCCGCGGGCCGGTGGAGGGCGCGTGGGCGAACCAGGGGTTCTGGCGCGAGATCGCCCGCGTCTACGCCCGGCTCTACTCGGTGGACGTGGCCCTCGCCAGCCGGGTCGGGTACGAGGAAAGGTTCCTCTTCGGCGGCGCGAGCGGCATCTGGGGCCCGGACGGGGAGCCCCGCGCACTGGCCGGTCCGCTCGAGGAGGAGACGCTGGACGCCACGCTCGACGCCGAGACGTGGCGCCGCTCCCGCGTCGCCAACCCGTCCCACGGGATCGAGCGGCCGGAGCTCCTGATGGACGCGCTCCGGCGCGCGGGGGCACCGTGATGGCCGGGCGGTCCGACCCCGGCCGGAACGGCGCCCCGCCCGTCCTCGACTCCGAGTTCACCGCAGACGCCCTCGGCGTCTTCCTGCGCCAGGTCCTGGCCGACGCCGGTCGCACCACGTTCGTGGTGGGACTCTCCGGCGGGCTCGACAGCGCCGTGGCCGCGGCCGTGGCCGCGCGCGCCGTGGGACCGGACGCCGTCCGCGCCTTCCACCTGCCGGTGGCGATCACACCGCCGGAGTGCGCCCCGCTCGCCGGCGGGGTGGCCGACGCCCTGGGGATCTCCCTCGAGACCGTCGATATCGCCCCGCTCGCCGCCGCCGCGCCCGTGCCCGACGACCCGCTCCGCCGCGGCAACCTCGCCTCGCGGCTCCGGATGGCGGTCCTCTACGACCGGGCGGCCGAAGCCGGGGCGCTCGTCCTCGGCACCTCGAACAAGACCGAGATCGTCCTCGGCTACACCACCCTGTGGGGCGACGCGGCGGCCGACTGCCGACCGCTCGGCGACCTCTACAAGACCCAGGTTTCCGCCATGGGCCGGGCCCTCGGGCTCCCCGCCGCGGTGCTCGAGCGGACGCCGTCGGCCGAGCTCTGGCCAGGTCAGACCGACGAGGACGAGATGGGGATTTCATACAGCGTGGCCGACGCCGTGTTGTATTATTATCTCGACCTGCGTTGGCGCCCGGCCGAGATCGCCCGCGCGGGATTCGACCCCGCGGCGGTCGACCGGGTGCTCTCGCGCGTGCGGGCGCAGTCGCACAAGCGCACCGCGCCGCCGATCCCGAAGCTCGGGACCCGCACGGTGGGGCTCGATTTTCTGCATCCGCGCGCGTGGCGCGGGCCCGCGTAAAACGGCCCCGCGTGAGTCGGCGCCGGGGCACTTCAGCCGGAAGGGACCGATGGACCTGACCCTGTGGAACTCGATCGCGCTGTGGATCATCGCCTCGTTCTTCCTGGTGATGACGCTGATCCTGGTGTTCGTCGGGATCCCGGTCCTCCTGAACGTCAAGCGCACCGCCGCCAAGCTCCGCGGCACGATCGACGAGGTCCGGATCAAGATCGATCCGGTCCTCTTCAGCGCGCAGAAGGTGGCCGACGACGTGCAGGAGATGGCGGCCACCGCGAAGCGCCAGGCGGAGCGGATGGGCGACTCGGTGGAGAAGGTGAGCGAGCGGGTCGAGGACTTCGCCGAGCTGATCGACGTGGTGCGGGAGGAGATCGAGAAGCCCCTCATGAAGTCGGTGGCCACCATCGCCACCGCGAAGCGGGCCCTGTCGCGCTTCTGGTAGGCGGCGCGGGCCGGATTACGGAGGAGGAGGTCATCATGGCGGATCGGGATACGGGAATGGTGGATGTGACGGTCGCGTTCGCGCTGGGCGCGCTCTTCGGCGCGGGCCTGGCGATCCTGCTCGCCCCCGACAAGGGCGAGAAGACGCGGAAGCGGCTGTCCAAGAGGAGCAAGAAGTGGCGAAAGGAGGCCGGCAAGCGCCTCGACGACGCGCGCGAGACGGGCGAGGACTGGCTGGAGGACGCCGAGGGCACCCTCGCGGGAGTGTCGGAGGAGATCGCCGACGCCGTGCAGCAGGGCGTCAAGACGATCCGGGAGACGGTCTCCGACGAGGTCGACAGGATCGAGAAGCAGCTGGGGAAGAAGAAGAGGGGGCTGTTCGGCTGAGCCGCGTCGCGCAGGCGCTTTGCGCCGGGCTGGCGGTCGCGCTGGCCGGGATCCTAGCGACCCCGGGCGAGCTCTTCGCGTGGGGTCCGACCACTCACGTGTGGCTGGCCGGCCGGGTGCTCTCGAACCTGGAGATCCTGCCGCTGGTGGTGCGCGAGCTTCTCCGAGCGCACCCCTACCCGTACTTCTACGGGTCCATCGCGGCCGACATCACCCTCGCCAAGCGCTACGTCCACTACAGCCGCCACTGCCACAATTGGACGGTGGCCTACGAGATCCTGGACCGGGCGGAGACGCCGCCGCTGCAGTCCTTCGCGCTGGGGTACCTGAGCCACCTGGCGGCCGACACGATCGCCCACAACGTGTTCGTGCCGCGGCTGCTGGCCTCGACGCCGCTCTCGTCGAACCTCGGCCACACCTACTGGGAGTACCGCTTCGACGCCGCGCTGGACGACCGCTACCTCCGGCTTGCGCGCGAGATCGTCACCATGGACCACGAGGAGCCCGACGCCTTGATGGAGTCGGTCCTCACCCAGGCGTTCTTCTCGTTCCAGACGAACAAGCGAATCTTCCAGCGGCTGATCCACCTGTCGAACCAGGAGCGGTGGAACAACCTGTGGGTGAAGATGGCCGACAAGTCGAAGTGGGTGCTCTCCGACGCGGACGTGGAGCGCTACGGCCGGCTCACCCGGGGCTACGTGGACGATCTGCTCGTGCGCGGGGCGACGAGTCTCTCCCAGGCGCTCGACCCCACCGGTCACGAGCGCCTCGCGCTCGCCAAGAAGCTCCGCCGGCAGTCGTTCCGGGAGGCCCGCCGGGAGGCCGGGCGCGAGGTCGCGCTGGATCCGATCATGGCCACCCGGACCGGTGAGACGGCGCGGATGATCGCGACGCACCCCGTGCCGCGCTACGAGATGGAGATGCTGGCCGCGGTCTACTTCCCCGAGCCCGCCTGGCCGC
>DATLFF010000337.1:0-3881 GCA_035524915.1 Gemmatimonadota bacterium
GGCCATGGCCGCCGGGGTGCCCCCGTTCCGGTCGTATGGCCGTGGAACCTACTGGCACGCGCTGAATCGTTCGCGGGTGGACGAGAAGCTTCGCCGGCAGCCCGAGGACGTGGTCGGCGACATGGAGCGCGCGCTGCCCGCCGAGATCGTGATGGGGCACGTGGAGCACCATCCGGAGATCGCCGCCGCGCTTCAGGAGATGGAAATCCGTCACCTCCTGATCATCCGGGATCCGCAGGACGTGGTCGTCTCGCTCCTGCACTGGTGGAAGCGGCACGACGAGATCGATGCGTGGCCGTTCCGGCTTTTCCGCGCCCTCTCCACCGATGAGGATCGACTGCGCTTCCTGATCGAGGGCTGGAAGTCCGAAGTGGTGCCCGAGGATTGGCCGCGGGATGTGGACTTCCCCGATCTGGCGATGCGGTATCAGGCGTACCGGGGGTGGTGGCGGGACCCGGCCTGCCGGATCGTCCGGTTCGAGGACCTCACCGATGAATCGCAACGGCCTCGCGTCCAGCGGGAGATCGCGGCGTTCCTGCGGCCCGGGATGCCCGCGGCCGAGGTGGATGCCGCTCTGGAGCGGATGGAGGAGAGGGCGGACCCCAGCCGGTCGAGGACGTTCCGTCGCGGGACCCCGGGCGCCGGCCGGCGATATCTGACGGGGTCGCTCGGGGAGCGGTTCGACGAAGTCGCCGGAGCGCTGGTGCAGGAACTCGGATACGAGCCGTGAGAGAGGGGGGCGGATCCGGACCCCCTCTCAGGCGGCGCGCATGTCCTCCCACATGGCCAGGCTGAGGACCGTCCACAGCGCCCACCACCGGTCCTCTTCACCGTTCATGAAACGCTCGATCCATCCGTCCAGAGACTTCCGGTGGACCGGGATTCCGCCGAGCTCCTTCCGTCCACAGAGATGAGAGCGAACGAGTCCGGATAGGGGTCCCCGGAGCCAATGGTGCAGGGGGAGTGTGAACCCGCGCTTGACGGACGTCGTGTGCCGAACCTGACGAGAGAGGGCGCGCCGCAGGGGGATCTTCCCCACGCCGCTGGACAGGTCCAGGCAAGTGGCCCAATGGACGCGGGAAGCCAGTTCCACGAGGCTCCGGTCGAGGAGCGGCACCCGGACCTCCAGCGAGGAATGCATGCTCGCCCGGTCCACCTTCAGCAGGACCCGCGGCAGGTGGATTGTGAACTCGTTCCAGCGCAGCCACTGGGCCGTCTCTTCGAGTTCCCATCCCTCGTACTGGAATGCCGGATGGCCGTCCGGCACGTCGGCCAGGTCGGGAAGGATCCGGTCGATCAACGGCCGGGGACAAGCGGTGTGCTTCGCCAGGTACCAGTCACCAATCGACCGGTAGCGCATGTAGTTCGGACCGATCCCGCCGCGGAGACGCGGGGCGGCACCGAGGAGCCGACGGGCGATGTAGGGAAGGCGGAAGGTCCGGGCGTGGCGAAGCACGTAGGAAAAGCGACCGACGTAGCCCCAGAAGAGCTCGTCCCCTCCGTCCCCTGAAAGGACCACTTTCACCCGCTCGCGCGCCATGCGGGAGACCAGGAGGGTGGGGAGCAGCGATGAGTCGGAGAAGGGTTCGGACAGGGCTTCCATGGTTTCCGGCAGGAGCCGCACCAAGGTCTCGGGCTCGAAGGTTTCGATGTGGTGCTCGACCTGGAGCTGCGCGGCGTACACGGCGGCGTCGGGGGCATCGTCTCCCAGCCGGTTCTCGGCACTGATCGTGAAGGCCACGACCGGTCCCTGTCGCGCGTTCCGCATCTCGGCCACCACGAGAGGAGAGTCGATGCCGCCCGAAAGGAATGCGCCCACGGGGACGTCGCTCACCATCTGGCGGCGGGTCGCCTCGCCGACCGCGGTGTCCACCGCCTGAATCGCTTCGTCGCCGAAGAGGTCGGGTTCGCGATACATCGGAAACTCGAAGTGCCGGCCGGAGCGTCGACCGCCATCGGCCGAGAATTCCATCCACGTGCCCGGCTCGAGCATCCCCGAATCCTCGTGGAGGGCGAGCGGGGCGGGAATGTATCCGAGCTGCAGGTAGTGCCGGAGCGCCGTGGGAGAGACCGCTCTGGACCGCGGCCACGGATGGTCCCGAAGGAGACGGTATTCCGAGGCGAAGACGACGCCCTGCCCGGTGGCCGCCCAGTAGAGCGGCTTGATGCCGGCGTGGTCGCGCGCGAGAAGGAGCCGGCCGGCCGCGGGCTCGTAGTACGCCAGGGCGTACATCCCGTTCAGCATCGGCAGGGCGTCCCGGCCCCACTGCGCGAGCGCGTGGAGCAGCACCTCCGTATCCCCCGTCGTCCGGAAACGCCGTCCGAGAGACTCGAGGCGTCGCCGGAGGTCGCGAAAGTTGTAGATCTCGCCGTTGAAGACCATCACGGCGCGGCCGTCGCCGGTCACCATCGGCTGGTTCGCCCGGGCAGACAGGTCGAGAATGGAGAGCCGACGGAAGCCCAGGGCGCATCGACGATCGTCCGTCCACGCGCCCTGGTCGTCCGGACCGCGGCGGGCCAGGCGACGGGCGAGCGCGGCGATGCGGTCCGGTTCGTCCGGATCCCATTCCCCGAACGAGAGGCTGCCTACGATTCCGCACATTCGAATCGGACCCTGCAAGGGGAACGGGAAGGGACGCCGGCATCGAGGCGGCGCGAGGCGCCGCGAACTCGAATTGGATGAGTGTACCCCGCGGAATCGAGCGCGTCGACCCGCTTTTGGCTGCTCGATGCGGGCTCCTGTATACTGGCGCGGTGACGGAGCGGATACCCGATCGGATGGCGGCCAGAGGGGCCTCGTGAGCGTCGTGCCGCCACTCCTGGTGGCCGGCCCCGGCCGTTCAGGCACCACCCTCCTGTGCCGGCTCCTGGCGCTCCATCCCGACCTGGCGTGGTTCTCCGGCTGGTCCGCGCGGCTCCCCCGCTGGCCGGCGGTGGCGGCGATTCACCGGCTGAACGACTGGGAGGCATTGGAGCGCCGGTCCCGGTCCTGGCGGCGATGGTCCCGGGCCGCCGAGGCGTACGGCTGCTGGGACGCGTGCTTTCCCGGGTTCTCCGCGGCGCGCGAGGACTGGGGGCCGGACAGGGTGGATCCCGCGGGGGCCGAGCGGCTCCGCGGCATGGTGGCCGGCCATCGCCGCTGGCAGGGGAAGCCCGGCTTCATGACCAAGTACACGGGATGGCCGCGGCTGGAGTTCATGGCCGCCGCCCTGCCCGGCTCGCGCGTGGTGTGGATCGACCGGGATCCGCGCGCGGTGGCCCTGTCATACCAGAAGCAGCGGTGGTGGTACAAGCGGCGCCCCGAGGCGTACGCGGCCCTGTCGATGAGGGAACGGGTGGACTTCTACGCGGAGCGGTATATGGAGTTCTGGCGGGCCCGCGTCCGTCACGAGGCGGGGGAGGAGTACCTGCGGGTGCGCTACGAGGATCTGGTGGAGGACCCCGAGGGCGTGCTGTCCCGGATCTGCGCCGACCGGGGCCTCGCCTGGAGCGGCACCTACCGGCGGCGCGTGGCGAGCTACCCGATCCGCCGCGACGCCAACCGGGCCACGGCCGCCAGGCGCCCGCCCGTGGAGTGGGCCGCCTTCGGCGAGCGGCTGGCCGGACCGCTGGCCGAGCTGGGGTTCGCCCCTCGCTAGCGGGCGCTCAGGAGCCGAGCAGCTCGGCCCGATGGTCCTCGATCTCGGCCCGCTCGCGCAGATCCTCGAACCAGGCCGCGAACGCCTGCTGCATCCGCTGCTGCCGGAGCCGCTGCGCCATCTCGGCCCTCTGGCTCTCGAACTCCTGAGGATCGAACGGCTCCTTCTCGAGCACGCGCAGGAAGTAGTAGCCGTTGGGCGCCTCGACCGGTCCTCCGGTCTGCCCCGGCGCCAGGCCGAAGG
>DATLFF010000338.1:0-4601 GCA_035524915.1 Gemmatimonadota bacterium
GGCCTCGAAGGGGTGAGGGCGAAGGGGCGGGCGGGGTGTGCCGAGATTCTAGCAGGTCGCGTGCTGGATTTCCAGCACCCGCCGGAACTCCCGGCGGCCCCCCTACCCGGCCGCCGGCGGCGCCCTCTTCGCCCGCTCCGCCTCCACCAGCACCCGCCGCAGGATCTTCCCCGCCGCGCTCCTCGGGATCGCGTCCACGAACTCGACCGCGCGGAGCTTCTTGTAGGGGGCCACGCGCTCCGCCACCCAGTCGAACACGGCCTGTTCGTCGAGCGGCGCTCGCGCCACCACGAACGCCTTGGGCGCCTCGCCCGACTCGGGGTCGGGGATCGGGATCACCGCGGCGTCGGCGATCGCCGGGTTCGCCACCAGCACCGCCTCGAGCTCGGCCGGCGGCACCTGGAACCCCTTGTACTTGATCAACTCCTTCGCCCGGTCCACGACCCTGAGCCGCCCCTCGGGATCGCAGATCCCCACGTCGCCGGTCTTGAACCAGCCGTCCTCGTCGATCGAGGCGGCGGTCTCCTCGGGCCGGCCCAGGTAGCCCCGCATCACCTGGGGCCCGCGGATCCGGACCTCGCCCCGCTCGCCGGGCCCGAGCGCCTCGCCGCTCTCCAGGTCGGCGATCACGACCTCGGTGTTCGGGATCGGCGGGCCCACCGTGCCGGCCCGGCACCAGACCGAATCGTCCACCCGCGCGTAGTGGGTGACCGGGCTGGTCTCGGTGAGCCCGTAGCCCTGGCCCACGTGGCAGCCGAGCCGCTCGGCGCACGCCGCGGCCAGCTCGCCCGAGAGCGGCGCCGCGCCGCTCACGATCCGCTCGAGCGCCGAGAGGTCGTGCGCGTCCACCGCCGGGTGCTTGGCGAGCGCCAGGATGATCGGGGGCACCAGGTGGGCGCGGGTCACCCGGTACTTCGCCAGCGTCTCGAGGAATCCGTCCAGATCGAACCGCGGCAGGGTCACCAGCGTGGCCCCCTCCGACAGCGCCGCGTTCATCAGCACCGTGAGCCCGTAGATGTGGAAGAACGGGAGGATCCCGATCAGCACCTCGTCCCGCCAGTCGGGGTCCACCGCCAGCATCTGCTCGACGTTCGCCACCAGGTTCCGGTGGGTCAGCATGACCCCCTTGGGGAAGCCCGTGGTGCCGCTCGAATAGGGACGCGTGACCAGGTCCTCGGCCGGATCGATCTCCACCTCGGGGGGCGCGTCGCCGGATGCGAGGAGCGCGGAGAACGGCGTGGCGCCCGGCGCCTCGCCGAACACGAAGATCTCCTCGACGGCGGTGCCTTCGGCCGCCTCGGCGGCCTTCTCCAGGCACGGCGCCACGGTGATCAGGAAGCGCGCCCGTGAGTCCGTGAGCTGGCTCTTCAGCTCGCCGGCCGTGTAGAGCGGGTTGGCCGTCGACACGACGCCGCCGATCGAGGCCACGGCGTGGAACGCCACCGCGTACTCCGGCAGGTTCGGCGAGTAGATGGCGAGCGCGTCGCCCTTCCGCAGACCGCGCGCGGCCAGCCCCGCCGCCGCCCGGCGCACCGCTTCGGCCAGCTGGCCGTAGGTCAGCGTGCGGCCGCTCGGGCCGTCGATCAGGGCCGGGTGGTCGGGTCGCTCCTCGGCGCGGCGGAGCACGTGGTCGGTGAGCGGGCGGTCGGGGATCTCGATCTCGGGGTAGGGGCTTTCGAAGATCATCGGCGGTCGCCTCCGTGGGGATCGTCGGGCGGAGCGGGCGTCGGGCTCCCACGGTAGGCCGAGGGGCGGCGGCGCGGCAAGGATGGACCCGCGGGTGTTACCCTCCGGGAGCGTCGCGCGTTCTAGTGGAGGGACGAGCGGCATCTCGACGACCTCATCGAAAGGGACGGCATGACGGCACGGATCCGGGTGCTCGCGGCGCTCCTCGGCGCGCTCCTTCACGCCTCGCCGGGCCTGGCCCAGGCCACGATCGGCGGCGATTGGCGCGCCGACGTGGCGCGCTTCGCGCAGAGCGTGATCGACGCCGGCCTCGCGCCCGGGATGGGCGTGGCCGTCTCGCAGGACGACCGGGTGCTCTACACCGGCGGCTTCGGCGTGGCCGACGCCGCGAGCGGGCGCGGCGTGGGCGAGGATACGGCCTTCTACATGGCCTCGAGCACCAAGGCGCTGACCGCCACCGCCGTCACGCTCCTCGCCGAGCGCGGCGAGATCGACCTCGCGGCGCCCGTCACCCGCTACCTGCCCGATCTCGCCTTCGGCGCTCCGCTGGCCGCCGACTCGGTCACGATCGAGCGGCTCCTCACGATGACGCACGGGATCGAGGACGGGGGACCGGTGGTGGTGCGGACCGCCTACAGCGGGGACTTCACAGCCGGGCTCCTGATCGATCTCCTGGCCGGGTACGGGCCCGCCGAGGACGGCCGCGCGTTCAACTACGGGAACCTGGGCTACAACATCCTCGGGATGGTCCTCGCCCCCGGCACCGAGCACGGCTGGAAGGACGTGGTGCGCCGCGAGGTGCTGGAGCCGCTCGGCATGGCCTCGACCACCGCGCGGGTCTCGGAGCTGGACCCCGACCGGATCGCGCTCCCGCACAACGTGGTGCCGGGCGAGGGGTTCCGGCGGATCTCGCTGGGGAAGACCGACGCCAACCTGCACGCCGCGGGGGGCCACTTCACGACCGCCGGCGACCTGGCCCGCTTCGTCGCCGCCCACGCGAGCGGCGGGCGGCTGGAGGGCGAGAGGGCGTTCCCAGCCGCGCCGATCGCGGCCACCCACGAGCGGCGGGTGCCGCAGGCGCGGTCCTTCGGCCCCTACCGGCGGGTCGCCTGGGGCTACGGCTGGGACATCGCCGAGTGGGAGGGGAAGACGATCGTTCAGCGGTTCGGCTCCTTCGCCGGGTACCGCTCCCACATGTCGTTCGAGCCCGTGTCGGGCGTGGGCGTGGTGGTGCTGGTGAACGGCGGCGGGCCGGCGTCGCCGGCGACGGACCTGGTGGCGAGCTACGTCTACGACCGGATGCTGGGCCGGGCCGACCTCGAGGCCGAGTACGCCCGCCGCCGGGCCGAGCTCGAAGCGGAGGCGGAGGCGGACGGGGCCGAGCTGGCCGCGCACCTGGCCGAGCGCCGCGCCCGCCTCGCCCCGCTCCCCCACCCGCTCGAGGCGTACGCCGGCGACTACGAGAGCCCGCGCGTGGGGCGGATCGAGTGGCGCGTGGTGGCCGGCGGGCTGGAGGCCCGGATGGGGGTGGTCCAGACCCGCGCCGAGGTGTTCGACGCGGCCGCGAACCGCCTCCGGATCGAGATCGGAGGCGGCGTCGTGGCCGAGTTCGAGTTCCCGCCCGGCGGGGGCCCGGCCGGGGCCGTGACGATGGCCGGCGAGCGGTTCGAGCGGGTGGGCGAGCCGTAGCGGCGGGCGGCGGCGCGGTTCCGGGGCCCCGGCGGCGCCGCGATCAGCGCGCGCCGACCAGCTCCCCCGACTCTTCCTCTACCTCTTCCCTGCCTGCGGCTTCTGCGGCCTCCGCCGCCGCGGGCCGCCGGAGGGCGAGGCTGCCGCCGGCGAGCACCGCGGCCACGGCCAGCGCGATCCAGGCGTTCGTCGCCGTCCACAGGGACTCCAGCCCGAGCGCGGCGTCCAGCGAGTGGACGCCGGGGCCGGCGAACGCCACGTAGGCGGCCGTCAGGGCGTAGAGGAGAGGGAGCTCCCACCCCTGGTTCTGGGCGAAGAAGCCGTTCCCCCGGTGCACCGCGAGGATGGCGACCAGCATGGTGGTGACCACCAGCATCGGCCCCACCGGCCCGAAGAGGCCCAGGGCCAGGAGCAACCCGCCGCCGAACTCGCCGAAGCCGGCCGCCAGCGCGAACGGGACTCCGGGTCGGAACCCCAGCCCCTCGAAGAACTGGCCCGTCCCCCTGGGGCCGTGGCCGCCGAACCAGCCGAAGAGCTTCTGGGCGCCGTGGGCCGCCAGGCCCAGGCCCACTGCGGCGCGCGCCAGCAGGAGCCCCAGGCTCCCCTCGCCGAGCTCGAGCGTGGGGACCGTCGCGAGGAACATCGATTCCTGGATCATCTCGACACCTCCGTGCGTGATGGGTGTGGGGGCCGGGGCCCCCGTGATCTCTCCCGGAGAGTTACTTACGATACATTAGTATCTTACCCATCTTGCAAAAGATCGTCAAGTGGCTTATCATTCATGAGTCCAGCGCAGCCCTCGCCGACCCTCGACCCCGGACCGATCCATGACCCACGATTCCCATTTCTGCCCGCGATTCCACAAGGCCGTCGAGTTGGTCGGCCGGCGGTGGACGGGGGCGATCCTGCGCGAGATGGTGGCGGGGGGGACCCGGTTCTGCGAGATCCGGGACGCGGTGCCGGACCTGAGCGACCGGATGCTCTCCGAGCGGCTCAAGGAGCTCGAGGCCGAGGGTGTGGTGGAGCGCGAGGTCTACCCGGAGACCCCGGTCCGGATCGAGTACCGGCTGACGGAGAAGGGGCGCGCCCTCGGCCGCGCGATCGAGTCGGTGGCGCGGTGGGCCGACGTCTGGATCGAGCTCGAGCCCGCCGCCCCGGCGGCCGAGGACGTGAGCCGCCAGGCGGTCACACCCCGTCTGAGGGGATGACCGGGCCGTCGACCTGCC
>DATLFF010000339.1:0-2562 GCA_035524915.1 Gemmatimonadota bacterium
TCGGTGGCGAGCGTCAGCGCCTGGCGCACCAGCGAGTCGGACAGGACCGGGTGCTGGACGTTGTAGGCGATGTAGGTGTAGAGCCGCCCGGGGTACGACTCCACCCGGACGTCGGGGTCCTGCGCCAGCGGCGGGTAAAACGGCGGCGGGACGCGGGGCCAGAGGTCGACGCTGCCGTTCTGGACTTGGGTCGAAAGCGTGGTCGGCTCGGGGATCACCCGGTAGGTGACCCGGTTGAGGTAGGGCCGGCCGCGGAAGAAGTCCTCGACCGCCTCGATCACGATCTCCTGGCCCGGCGTCCACGACACGAACTTGAAGGGGCCGCTCCCCACCGGAGCGCGGGTGAAGGGATGGGTCGGGAGCTCCGCCATCGGCACCTCGCCCAGGATATGGGCGGGCAGGGGATGGCAGACGTTCGCGTCGATCACCTGATACATGTAGGGCTCGTCGAACACGTACCGGACGGTGAGCGAGTCGACCGCCGTCACGGAGGTGATGTGATCGAGCCACGAGATCGCCGCGAAGTTGACCTCCGGCGCCCGGCACACACGGTCCGCGAACACGACGTCCTCGGCGTGGACGGGGTGCCCGTCGTGCCATTTCGCGCCGGGGTTGATGAAGAAGTCGATGGCGAGCGAGTCCTCGCTGAAGCGGAAGGAGTCGGCCAGGGCCGGCTCCACGTTGATGAAGTCGGGCGCCGAGCGCATCAGGTACCAGAAGATCTGGTTCTGGATGTCGCTCGCCTCGGCCGAGTTCGACAGTTGCGGTAGCAGGACGTCCGCGTCCGCGCCGAAGCCAACCACCAGCATGTCGCCGTAGGCCGGGTCCGCCGCTGTGTCGTCGCCGGTGCCCGTTCGCTCGCCGCCGCAGGCACCCGCCGCGGCCAGGGCCAGGGCGGCCAGGGCCGCCATCCATCCGCGCATCCGTGCCTCCTTCGTCCTCATCGGTTCATCGCCACCGGGGCCGAGCGCCCCTGCTGGCCGGCCGGGATCCACCAGTCCGCGATCGTCACGAGGTGGCCCCGGGCGTCGGCCTCGACCCCCTGGAGCCGGCGGCTCACGCCGAGCCGCTCGTTCAGGTAGTAGAGGAACGTGTACGGCTGATCCTGGTGGATGATCTCCTGGTACTCGTCCCACGCCGGCCTGGCCTCCTCGCGGGTCAGGGTGGTGAGCGCCCGCCGCACCAGCGCGTCTGCCTGGGGGTTGCAATAGGCCGGGTAGTTGTAGACACCGCCCTCGCACGAGAGCGTCTCGGTCGGATCGAACTTGAAGTCCACCGACCAGCCCGAGACGACGGCCACGAAGTCCTTGCGCTTCAGCCGGTCGATCAGCGTGTTCCACTCGGTCAGCCGCGGCTCCACCGCCACGCCGATCTTGGCCAGGTCGCTCTGCGCGATCACGATCAGGTCCTCGCGCAGGTCGTTCCCCTGGTTGGTCTCGAGGATGAACCGGAACGGCCGGCCGTCCTTGTCGAGGGTCCCGTCGCCGTCGGAGTCGGTCCACCCGGCCTCGGCGAGGAGCGCCTTCGCGCCCTCCGGGTCGTAGGGCCAGGGCTCGAGCTCCTCGTTGAACTCCCACTGGAAGGGCATCACGTCGGTGATCCCGACCTCGCCGTACCCGTAGAGGAGCGCGTCCACGATCTGCTGGCGGTCCATCCCCATCGTCAGGGCGCGCCGGACGCGCGCGTCGGAGAACAGCGGGTTGGCGGTGTTCCACGCGCGGTAGGTGTAGGAGCGGGCCTCGTAGGGCAGGAGCCGCGCCGCGTCCGACTGCTCCACCCGCGCGGCCTCGGCCGGCTGCACCGCCCGGATCATGTCCAGGTTGCCGGTCAGAAGCTCGGTCAGCTCGGTCGTCTGTTCGGGGATGATCCGGAAGACGACCCGGTCGAGGTGCGGGCGCCCCATCACGAAGTCGGGATTGGCCTCGAATACCACCTGCTGATTCGCCGTCCACGAGACGAACTTGAAGGGGCCGTTCCCGACCGGATTCCGGTTGAAGGCGGCGGTCCGCATCTCCGCGATCGGGACGTCCTCGAGGAGGTGCTTGGGGTGCGGCTCCCACTCGGTGAAGTCCGCCAGCGCGTCCGAATGGGGCTCGGTGAAGTGGACGACCACGGTGCGGTCGTCCAGCCGCTCAACCCGGTCCACGAACTGGAAGTACTGCAGGTTGGCGAACGCCAGGTCGGGGTTCATGTACGTCTCGATGGACCACACCACGTCGTCGGCCGTTACCGGCGTCCCGTCGTGCCATGTGAGGCCTTCCCGCACGCGGAAGGTCGCGCTCATGCCGTCCTCGGCCACGTGCATCGAGTCCGCCATGTAGGCCTCGTACTCCATGTTCTCGTCCAGCCGGACCAGCGGCATGTACAGCATGTTGCGCAGGACCTGGCTGGTGTCGTAATCGGTGGAGACGAGCTGGTTGAACGCGTCGAAATCGCTGATCCGCGAGATCACCGCGGTTCCGCCGTCGACCGGGGCCTGCTCCCGGTCGGGGGCCTCGCCGGCCCGTTCGCCGCCGCAGGCGGCCGCTCCGAGAGAAGCGAGGAGGAAGGCGAGGGTTCGAA
>DATLFF010000340.1:0-2073 GCA_035524915.1 Gemmatimonadota bacterium
CTCGCTGAAGGTCAGCCGCAACCCCGGCCTGGACCTCGAGCGCATGGACCGGCCGGAGATCCTCTCGGAGGCACCGCTCCAGGCGCGCGGCCGCAAGGTCCTCCTGGTGGACGAGATCTGCACCAGCGGGGAGACGCTGCGGGTGGCCGGCAACGCGCTGCGCAACGTGGCGCCGTCGGAGGTGCGCACGGCGACGAGCATCGTGAAGGTGAACGGGCACCGACCCGACTACTTCGCGCTCGAGACCGACGCCGAGGTCGTATTCCCCTGGGACCGTCAGATCATCAACCCCGAGGGCGCGCTGGTGGTGAACCCTGCGTATCGGGAGATCCTGGAGTAGGGGGCCGTTCGATAGGCGACTCGATCGGCCGGTCGATCAGCCCGCCGCGGTCTTCGCCCCCCACCGCGCCGAGCGCGAAGCCGCCTCCACTCGCCTCCCTTCCGCGGCGAAGGCGATCGACCACTCCGCCGCGCCGATGACCGAGCTGAAGTGGATGTCGACCGCCCGGTCGATGTCCGGCGCGTAGCCCCCGCCCATCACCACAGCGACCAGACCGGTCTCGGTTCGTGGGACTGCTCGTCCCACGGGTCGACCCCGTTCGCCACAGGCAGCGTCCGTTTCGCCACAGGCAGGCGTCCGCTCGTCACGGGGTGCTTGTCGCGGCCGACCGGGCACCACTTCCTTCGGATACGACGGACCGGACCGGCTGCTGCTCGTAGCCGGGGACGGCGGCGCCGAGGTCGCCGGGCGGCCCGACGTGGTCGTCGCCGAAATCGCGATTTCCTGCAGGGAGGGTTGCCAGCCGAGCTCGACCGCGTCCTTCGCGACTACGAGCGGCACTGGAGCGACGGGAACGCGGAGGGGCTGGTCTCTCTCTTCACGCCGGACGGGATGATCCGGAGGCGAGGGTGGATTCAGGGGCACGCCGCCCTGCGGGAGGGGCTGCAGGGATCGGACGGCGACCTCCGTCTGAGGGCCGTGGGCTTCGCGGTGGACGGAACCGTCGCCTACATTCTCGGAGCCTACGGGTACGGGGCCGAGACCGCGCCTCCGGACCGCGGCGTCTTCATCCTGACGCTGCGGCGAGGCGGGGACGGACGATGGCTGATCACGGCAGATCTCGACGCGCCGATCCCTCAGTGAGGGGGCGAAGTGACCCCACCGCTCCGCCAATCCCTCACACAGACGAGCCATCTCATCCAACCGGCGAGAACGCGGGCGCTCAGGAGGTGTGAGGGACGCGTGGAGATGCATCTGGAGCGATCGGATCTACAGCTCGGCGCGATAGAGCGCCTCCTTGCCATCTTCTCCTCGTCAGTCGTTCTGAGCCCCTGTTTTGATGTCAGCATCCGGGCAATGGTTTGGCGTACGAGGCGCAGGACAACGTGCCCGTGACGCCCGGGATTTCGTGAGGAAGGTCCACGCCGCGGGCGGGTAGCCGGTTGCTACCGCGGCAGTGCCGCCCGCACTCGACACGGACCGCGCGGACCCTTACCTCTGTCCGGGTCCCGGCCGGCCGGGCCGCGCGTGGACAGGCGAGAACTTCTCCCGGTCGCGCGGCCGCTCGATAGCCCGATGTTCGCGCCCCTCGAGATCGGAGCACGATGTTCGACGTCCGTTCGCCATCCGCCGCCGTCGCCTCGCCTTCCACCGCCGTACGATTTCACCGCGGTGTCGCGACGGTCCGCGACCACCTGGTGTTGTTGTCAGCCGCCGCGTCGGCCCTGCTGCTGTCCGCGGCGCTATTGTCCGCGACGCCGGCGCCCGCGTTCGGGCAGCAGACCGCCGATCCCTTCCCCGAGCCGATCGAGGCGGAGGAAGGGGTCATCGTGGTCTATGCCGTCGAGTTCGCGTCGCTCCTCGATGTCGATGGGGAGCCGGCGCGGCCCATGAAGATGGTTCACGAGCCGGCCTCCGGCCGCTACTTCGTGAGCGACCAGTGGGGAAGCCTGTACGTGGTGGGCGAGGACGGCGGGACGGCGACCGGGTACCTGGACGTGGACGACCCGCGGTGGGACGTCCAGGTCGACGCCTCGGGCCGGGAGCGAGGCGTCCAGAGCTTCGCGCTCCAC
>DATLFF010000341.1:0-25763 GCA_035524915.1 Gemmatimonadota bacterium
TTCCTAGATCACCCCGAGGGGTCCTGCCTGATCGCCACGGGCGGCACGCGTGTGATCTGCACCGCCTCGGTCGAGGACGGCGTGCCGCACTGGCTCCGCGGGAAGGGACGGGGGTGGGTGACCGCCGAGTACGCCATGCTCCCGCGCGCGACCCACACCCGGTCGGCCAGAGAGTCCGCCCGCGGCCGCGTCGGCGGGCGGACCCACGAGATTCAGCGCCTGATCGGCCGGAGCCTCCGGAGCGTGGTGGACCTCTCCCGGCTCGGGGACCGGACGGTGTGGGTGGACTGCGACGTGCTGCAGGCCGACGGGGGCACGCGGACGGCCGCCATCACGGGGGCCATGGTCGCGCTCCACGACGCCCTGTCCCGGACGATCCCCGGGGGACCTCCCATACTCGAGTTCGTGGCCGCGGCCTCGGTCGGAATCGTCGGGACCTTCCCCGTGCTCGACCTGTCCTACGCCGAGGACTCCACCGCCGAGGTCGACATGAACATCGTGATGACCGAGAGCGGCCGCTTCGTCGAGGTCCAGGGAACGGCCGAGGGCGAGCCCTTCGACCGGGGCGCGCTCGACACGCTCCTGGACCTGGGCTCCGCCGGGGTGCGGGAGCTGATCCGGATCCAGAAAGCCGCCCTCGGCCTGTGACCCGCCTCGTCCTGGCGACGGGGAACCCGCACAAAACACGCGAAATCGAGCCGCTCCTGGCGGCCGCGGGGGTGGAGCTCGTCCCGGTGGCCGCGCTGACGGGGGAGTGGCACGTCGAGGAGACGGGCCGGACCTTGGAGGACAACGCGCGACTCAAGGCGCTCGCCGCGGTGCGGGCCACGGGCTTCCCCGCCGTCGGGGACGACACGGGACTCTTCGTCGACGCCCTCAGCGGGGCCCCCGGCGTCCACTCGTCACGCTACGCGGGGGAGCGCGCGAGCTACGCCGACAACGTGGCGAAGCTCCTCCGGGCGATGGAAGGCGCGGCGGAGGGGGCGCGCGCGGCCCGATTCCGCACCATCGCGGTCCTCGCGCGGCCGGACGGGGAGGAGCGCGTCTTCGCCGGCGAGCTCGCCGGGCGGATCTGCCGCGCGCCGCGGGGCGAAGGGGGGTTCGGCTACGACCCCGTCTTCGAGCTCCTGGAGACCGGTCGCACGCTGGCCGAGCTCCTGCTGGAGGAGAAGAACGTCCGCTCCCACCGCGCCCGTGCCTTCGCGGCCCTCGGCCGCTTCCTGGTCGGCTCGCCGGAGTGGCTGGGCGGCGACGCGGCGGTTTGACCCCGGGTCGCAGACCGGGGATAATGGCCGGGTGGAAGATCCGAAACCGACAGCGAGGAGCGCGCGATGAATGTCGAATCGATCCTGTCCGACAAGGGCGACCCCGAGGTCCGCACGATCGAGCCCGGACGCACGGTCCGCGAGGCCATCGCGCGGCTGGTCCAGCACAACATCGGCTCGCTGGTGGTGGTCGAAGACGGCGAGCCGGTGGGGATCGTCACCGAGCGGGACATCCTGCGCTGCTGCGCCGACCGGCCGGACCGGCTGGACGAGACCCGCGTCGAGGATGTCATGACCCGCGACCTGATCGTGGGCGAGCCGGGCGACGAGATCGACTACGTGATGGGAGTCATGTCCAAGAATCGGATCCGCCACCTGCCGATCCTGCGGGACGGCCGGCTGGCGGGAATGGTCTCCATCGGTGATGTCGTGAACATCCAACTCCACGAGACCCGCTACGAGAACCGCCATCTGAAGGACTATATCCGCGGCATCTACTGAGTGGCCGCACTCGCCCCCATCCCGCGCGATGCCGTATCTTGCAGGGTGGCCCGAGGCCGATCGGGGCGTAGCTCAGCCCGGTAGAGCGTCCGCTTTGGGGGCGGAAAGTCGCCGGTTCGAGTCCGGCCGCCCCGACCAGCCCGCCACGTCTCCGCGCCCCGGTAGCTCAGCGGACAGAGCGACGGCCTTCTAAGCCGTGGGTCGGGGGTTCGAATCCTCCCCGGGGCGCGGGGCGACACTGGGACATCCTCCCCGGGGCGCGGGGCCACGTTGAGCGTGGGCCCGGGAAGCGGTAGATTCCTTCTCTACATGGTGGGCGTAGCTCAGTCGGTTAGAGCACCAGGTTGTGGCCCTGGGGGTCGGGGGTTCGAGTCCCCTCGCTCACCCCATTCGACGTCGAGCCGGTTGGCCGAGGGGTCGGCCGGCTCCTACATTTTGAGCCTTTCCTCGCGCTGGCGTGGGCCGCTAGCTCAACTGGCAGAGCATCTGACTCTTAATCAGAGGGTTCCAGGTTCGATTCCTGGGCGGCCCACCACCGCGCGATGACCGAAGAGACCGGAAACACCCCGTCCGAAGCCCCCGTCGCCGTTCTGCGCGGCTCCCGTCTGATCACCCGGGAGTGGAGCCCCAACCGGATCCTCCTGTTCGAGGACCGGATCGAGGAGCACGACCTCGGCTTCCTCAAGAAGACCGTCCAGTCGCTCCGCTACGGCCAGGTGGCCCGGGTGTCGCTCTTCCGCGGCATGCTCTTCACCGAGCTCAGGATCGAGAGCACGGGCGGGCAGGAGATCGAGGTTCAGGGGCTCCGGAACGCCCGGGCGGAGGAGGCCAAGCGCCTGATCGAGGAGCGCGTCGCCCGCGCCGTCCGCCCCGCCGAAGCATCGTCGCCTGTCACACCGGAAGAGCGGCTCCGGGCCCTCACCCGGCTCCACGACGAGGGCGTGATCACCGAGGCCGAGTTCGAGCGCAAGCGGCGGGAGATCGTAGAGGGCCTCTAGCCCGGAACTCCGGGAGGCCGAGATAACGGCGGGGTAACGCGACCGGGCGATCCTCGTACCATGTCCGATTCTCCCCTTCGGCGCGTCCTCCTGCAGAGTCCGGCGGTCATCGCCACCGGGTACCTGGTCCTGGGGTGGCTGTGGATCGTGGTGAGCGACAGCGCCGTCGAGACGCTTTTTCCGGGGCGCACGGCCGAGCTGCAGACGGCCAACGGCCTCCTGTTCGTGGTCGGCACCGCGCTCATCGTGTGGGCGCTCCTTCGCTTCCACCGCGGCCAGGAGCGGGCCGCCCGGGATGCGGCCGCCCGGGTCGAGCGCCGCTACCGCGCGCTGATCGAGAAGTCGTCGGCGATGGTGTGGGTGCTCGAGGCCGACGGCCGGATCCGGTACGCGAGCCCCGAATTCCAGCGGGTCTTCGGCCGCGGCGGCCTCGACGTCACGGGCGCCTGCGCGCTGGACTGGCTGGAGGCCGGAGACCGGCCCCCGGCGCGCGCCGCGTTCCTCGACCGCCCGGCGCGCCCAGCCGCGCCCGTGGCTCCCGTGGAGGTCCGCCTCCGCGACGCCGGCGGGAACTGGCGGCTCGTGGAGGCCCGGGCCACCGACCTCAGGGACGACCCCGCCGTCGGCGGCGTGGTCGTCCACATGATCGACCTCACGGAGCACCGCCGCCTGGAGCGGCACCTCATCCAGTCCGAGAAGACCGAGACCGTCGGCCGGATGGCCGGGGGGATCGCCCACGACTTTAACAACCTGCTCACCGTCGTGAACGGATACGTCGAGCGCGTCCTGGAGGGCATGCCCCACGCCGATCCCCTGCGCGTCGACATTCTGGAGATCCGCCGCGCGACGCACCGTGCGATCGCTCTGGTGCGGCACCTTCTGGACTCCAGCCGTTCACGCGAGCGGGCACCGCGGCGGCTGGACGTCAACGACGTCGTCCACGACCTCCGCCCCATGCTCCGTCGGGTGACCCCGGAGACGGTCGCGGTGGAGACGACGCTCGAGGCCCGGTTCGCGGTCCTCTTCGATCCAGTCGAGCTCGAGCAGGTGCTCCTGAACCTGGTCCTGAACGCGCGCGACGCCCTGCCAGGCGGGGGGACGATCCGGATCGAGACCGAAACCGTCGACCTGTCCTCTCCGCTGCGGCTGAACGGAAGCGAGATCCCCGGCGGGGCGTACACGGTCCTCCGCGTGGCAGACGACGGCGCCGGAATGGACGCGGAGACGGCCCGCCGGGCGTTCGACCCCTTCTTCACCACCAAGCCTCCGGGCCAGGGGACGGGCCTCGGGCTGTCGACGGTTCGGGGGGTGGTCGAGCGGAGCGGGGGGAGGATCCACCTCGACACGGCCCCGGGGCGGGGCGTGCGGGTCGAGATCTGGCTTCCGATCGCCGCCGGCCTCGAGGCGTCGGCGCGCTGACGCTCCGGCGGCGCGGGTTCGATGCCCGCCGCCCGGTCCGCTACCTTGCTTCCCATGACAGATCCGACTCCTCGGTCCGCCGGCACCCGATCGGGATTCGTGTCGATCCTCGGTCGTCCCAACGCCGGCAAGTCGACCCTGCTGAACGCACTGGTGGGGGAGCGCCTGGCCGCCGTGACCGCCAAGGAGCAGACGACCCGGCACCGGATCCCCGGCTTCCTGACCCGGGAGGACGTCCAGGTGGTGTTCCTCGACACCCCGGGCCTCCTCGATCCGTCGGACCCCCTCCAGAAGGCCATGATGGAGAGCGCCCTGGGGACGCTGGAGGGGGTGGACGTGGTCTACTGGCTGGTGGACCACGACGAGGCCTCCAGCCGGGAGCAGGAGGTGCTGGACCGGTTGCAGGCCGGCGGTCCACCCGTCCTCCTGGTTCTGACCAAGACCGATCAGGTGCCCCCGGCCAAGATGGATGTCCGCGAGGGCCGCTGGCGGGAGTCGGCCCGGTGGGCCGGCGTCCACCGGATCAGCGCAACGACGGGCGAGGGGCTCGAGGATCTCCTGGCGGCGACCGTGGAGCGACTGCCCGAGCAGCCCTTCTTCTATCCGGCCGACGAGCTCACCGACCTGCCCATCCGCTTCATCGCCGGCGAGCTGGTGCGGGAGGCGTGCTACGAGGAGCTGTCGGCCGAGGTGCCCTACAGCGTTCACGTGGCGGTGGAGGAATGGGGGGAGCCCTCCACGCCGGGGGACAAGACGGTGATCCGGGCGGTGATCTACGTGGAGCGTGAGAGCCAGAAGGGGATCGTGATCGGGGAGGGCGGGAGCCGGCTCAAGGCGATCGGAACCCGGGCGCGCCGCTCCATCGAGGCGCTGGTCGGTGGCCCGGTATACCTTACGTTGTGGGTCAAGGTCCAGAAGAAGTGGTCCCGCCGCGAGGCGGACCTCAAGCGATTCGGATACCGGAGATGAAAGGAGCGCGAATGCCGCTCGACAAGGAGCTGCTCGAGATCCTCGCCTGCCCCAAGTGCAAGGGCGAGTTGACGTACAAGGAGAAGGAACAGGTGCTGGAGTGCCCCGCCTGCCGTCTCCGCTACCCCATCCGGGACGACATCCCGATCATGCTGATCGACGAGGCGGAGTCGTTTTGACCGGACGCTCGCTGGAAGACCGGATCGTCACCTACCTAGCCGAGCAGGCCCGCCAGCCGCTCAAGCTCAAGGAGATCGCCCGCGGCCTGGAAGTGGACGAGGGGGAGTACCCGGCGCTCAAGGAGGCCCTGGCCCGGCTGGAGGAGCAGGGGCGGATCTACCGCGTCAAGGCGCAGCGCTACGCCGTCCCCGAGCACATCAACCTCGTGGTCGGGCGTATGGACACGACGCGCAAGGGCGCGGGGTTCGTGGTCCCCGACCGGAAGACGGACGAGCCCGACCTGTTCGTCCCGCGGCACAAGATGGAGGGGGCGGTCCACGGCGACCGCGTGGTGGCCCGGATCGAGCAGCGCCGGCGGGAGGGCAACCCCGAGGGCCGCGTGATCCGGGTGCTGGAACGCGGCCGCAAGGAGGTCGTGGGGACGCTCCAGAAGGGGAAGCGTTTCGGGTTCGTGGTGCCCGACAACCCCCGGCTCTCCTTCGACGTCTACGTGGCCGAGGAGGATCTCGCCCAGGCGAAGGAGGGCGAGAAGGTGGTCGTCGAGATCGACGACTGGGGGGACGGCGCCAAGAGCCCCGAAGGCCGCGTGGTCGAGGTGCTCGGCCCGCCGGACGCCCCCGGCGTTGACATCCTCTCGATCATCAAGACGCACGGGCTCGACGAGGAGTTCCCGGACGAGGTGGAGGCGGAGGCGCGAGAGATCCGGCTCGACATCGAGACCGAGGCGAAACGGCGTCTGGATCTCCGGGACAAGACGATCTTCACGATCGACCCGGTCGACGCGCGCGACTTCGACGACGCCCTGTCGGTGGAGCGGCAGGGGGAGATGCTCGAGGTCGGCGTGCACATCGCCGACGTCAGCCACTTCGTCCGCCCGGGGTCGGCGATCGACCAGGAGGCGTACGAGCGGGCCACCAGCGTCTACCTCGTCGATCGGGTGATCCCGATGCTCCCGGAGCGGCTCTCCAACGAGCTCTGCTCCCTGGTGCCCGGCGAGGACCGGCTCGCCTACTCCGTCCTGATGACGCTCGACCCGGAAGGCTCGGTACGGAAGTACCGGATCGCCGAAACCGTGATCCGGAGCCGCCACCGGCTCACCTACGCGCAGGCGCAGGCGTTGATCGAGAGCGCTCCGGAAACGGAAGAGCATGGCGAGATCCTGGGGGAGCTCCAGACTCTGCGCACCATGGCCAAGGTCCTCCAACGCCGGCGCTCCCTTCGTGGGAGCCTCGATTTCGATCTGCCGGAGGCGATCGTCGAGCTGGACGACGAGGGCTTCCCGATCGACATCCAGGAGTCGGTGCGGCTCGACTCGATGCGACTGATCGAGGAGTTCATGCTGCTCGCGAACGAGACGGTCGCGCGACACGGTACGCGGCTGGAGGCACCGTTCGTCTATCGCGTGCACGATCGTCCGGATCCTGAGAAGCTCGACCGGATCCGGCAGTTCGTCGGAGCGCTCGGACATCAGCTGCCGGACGACAAGGGGAAGGTCGAGCCCAAGGCGTTCGCCGCGCTCATCGACGAGGTCCGCGGCACCCGCGAAGAGCAGCTCGTCAACACGATCATCCTCCGCTCCATGAAGCAGGCCCGCTACCAGGTCGACAACGTCGGACACTTCGGCCTCGCGGCCGACGACTACTCCCACTTCACCTCTCCCATCCGGCGCTACCCCGACCTGATGGTCCACCGGCTGACCAAGCGGATCGAGCAGGGGGAGCGGTGGAAGGATCCCGTCGACCGGGCCGAGGAGACGGAGCGTCTCGATCGTGCGTCCACGCACTCGTCGTCGCGGGAGCGGATCGCGGTACAGGCCGAGCGCGACTCGGTGGACCTGAAGAAGGTCCAGTTCATGGAGCGCCACGTCGGCGACGAGTTCGCCGGAACGATCAGCGGGGTCACCTCTTTCGGCCTCTTCGTCCGGCTGGACGAGTACTTCGTCGAGGGACTCGTGCACATGCACGAGCTGTCGGACGACTACTACGAGTTCCGCGAGGACAGCTACGCGCTCCTGGGACGGAACACCGGCCGGCGGTTCCGGCTGGCCGATTCGGTGCGGGTGCGAGTCGCGCAGGTGGACCGCGAGCAGCGGCAGATCGACTTCCAGCTGGTGGAGCCGGAGAAGGAAGAGGGGAAGGCGAAGGAGGCGAAGGACGGGGAGAGGCGCTGCGGAGGCCGGAGGTCCGAGGAGGAGGCGAAGAAGGGTGGCGGCGGGGGGTCCAAGGAGAAGGCGACGAAGAATGGAGGCCGGGGGTCCGAGGAGAAGGGGAAAAAGGGCGGAGGCCGGGGCCGGGGATCGCGGGGGAAGGCGAAAGGGAAGGAAAAAGACAAGACCGGGACGGACGGAGAAGAGCGCAAGGCGAAGGCCGACGGCGGCCAGGGCCGGGAATCCGGCCGGCGGCGGGGCGGCCGGGGGCGGAAGAACGGATCGAAGGCGGCTCCGGCCGAAAAGAAGGAGGGCGGCGCGCCGGCCTCCGAGGAGAGCGAGAAGAAGAGCGGTTCGGGTGGCCGCAAGCGGAAGGGTCGAGGGGGACGCCGCGGCCGGAAGTGATCGAGTTCTCCTTTCCCGCCGTCCGATGGCTGCTCAAGGCGTGGTTCTTCCTGAGCGCGGCCCTCTTCCTGTACCTCTTCTGGATCGACATCTTCGTCCACCGGTGGTTCATCCTGCTGTGGTCGTTCCTGTGCCTGGGGCTCGGGGCCTACGTGGCGCCGGCCATTCAGGTGGGACCGACCGAGCTGGGAGTCAAGTACCTCCTGCGCTACCGGGCGATCCCCTGGGACCGCGTAGTGGACGTCCAGCGAACGCTGCTGGGGGCGCAGATTCTCACGGCGGAGTCCCACTGGGCGTATCGAGTCGTCGGATACCAGTATCCCATGCCCGGGGTCCGCGATCTGGTCGACGCGGTCCGCGTCCGTATGCGCCGGCGGCCTTGACGGCTGACCACCCGCGTTGTATGACAGGGCATGGAGACCCACCGCAAGAGCTACTTCCTCAGGAGGGGAACCGACAGATGGCCGAGCAAGGAGGCGGGAACGGGCAGGGGGGGATCTACGCCATCCTGATCATCATCGTGATCCTGATCCTGGCCGGTGTACTCTACATGAGCGGGGCGTTCGGAGGTGGAGGAGAGGACGCCGAGATCGACGTGAACATCGAGGCCCCGCTCGAGGGAAACGGGAACTAGGCTTCGGCCTCGAACGCGAAGTTGCAGAGGCGGGGTGGACCGGCGGTCCGCCCCGTCGCGCGTCGGGTCATGCGGCGGGCCCGGTCTCGCGGCCCTCGTAGCCGGCGATCGTGTGGTAGATCGCCTTGTCGTAGAAGAGGCTGATCGCCTTGGACGCCTCGAGCTCGAGGGCCTGCGACAACAGCCGGCTCGCGATGATCCCGTTCCACAGGTGTCGCTTGGCCAGCAGGATCGCGCTGATCACCTCCGACAGCGGGAAGCCGGCAGCGCGCCGGTCCCGACCGATCCGCTGGTAGTGGGGATCGATTCGCGGGTCCCACTCGCCCGTTCGGAGCCACAGGGCCAGATAGTGATAGAGCGCCGCGGTGTCGCGAACGAGCTCGTCGAGATGGGGATAGACGCGATAGTGCGAGGTCGTCTCCTCCTGGCGGACTTCGTTCAGCCAGGCGGCCGCCCACTCGTCGGCGTGGTCGGCGATGTAGTCGGACAGGGCCGTCTGCGAGGTTCCTCCGTACCGGCGGTGTCGGGCGTTCATCGGCGACCTCAGGTAGCGGTGAGGGAAGGCGTCTCGAACACGGCCTTCTCCTGAATGCCGGGCTCGAGCGGCACGCGGTAATTACCGCTCATGCAGGCGTCGCAGTGGCGGTCGCGGTCGCCCACGGCGCGGTACAGGCCTTCGAACGAAAGATAGCCCAACGAGTTCGCTCCAAGGAAGTCCCGGATCTCCGGCACCGACATGCGGGCCGCGATGAGTTCCTCGCGGCTGGGGATGTCGATCCCGTAGTAGCACGGGTGCCGGAGTGGAGGCGAGGCCACGCGGACGTGGACCTCGGCCGCCCCGGCCTCGCGGATGAGGGACACCAGCGCCTTCGACGTGGTGCCGCGCACGATCGAGTCGTCCACGACCACGACCCGGCGGCCGGCGATCACGCTCTTCACCGGGTTGTACTTCACTTTCACGCGGAAGTCCCGCATCTCCTGTCCGGGCTCGATGAACGTGCGGCCGACGTAGTGGTTCCGGATGAGGCCCAGCTCGAAGGGAAGGCCGCTGACTTCGGAGAATCCGAGCGCGGCCGAGTTGCTGGAGTCGGGGACCGCGAAGACGCAGTCGGCGTCGGCAGGATGCTCGCGCGCCAGCTCGCGGCCCAGCTTCCGGCGGGCCTCGTCCACGCTCATCCCGAACAGGCGGGAGTCGGGCCGCGCGAAATAGATCTGCTCGAAGACGCACAGGCACTCGGTCTCGGCCGGCGCCGCGCGCAGCGTCTCCACCCGGCCGCCGGAGGTGACTTTGAGGACCTCCCCGGGCGCGAGCTCGCGCTCCATCTCCACTCCCAGGAGGTCCAGCGCGCAGCTCTCGCTCGCCACCACGGTCGCACTGCCGTCCCGTCCGAGAACGAGGGGTCGGAAGCCGCGCGGATCCCGGGCCGCGTAGAGACCGCTCTGGGTCAGGATCAAAAGGGACCACGCTCCGCGGACCTGATCGATGGCCGAGAGCACCTGCCGGTCGTGGGAGGGGTCCCGCTCCGCCGCGATCAGGTGGACCAGCACCTCGGTGTCCATGGTGGACTGGAAGATCGAGCCGGCGCGCTCCAGCCGGCGGCGGAGCGTGCGGGCATTCACCAGGTTGCCGTTGTGGGCCACAGCGAGGAACCCGTCCCGGTAGTTCACCAGGATCGGCTGGGCGTTGGCCAGGGTGGGGGAGCCGGTGGTGGAATAGCGGTTGTGGCCGATCGCCGCCGCTCCCTCCAGACGCGCCAGGGTGTCCTCGTCGAAGACCTCGGAGACCAGCCCCATGTCGCGATGGGCGTGGGCCCGCACCCCGTCCGAGGAAACGATACCGGAGGACTCCTGGCCGCGGTGCTGCAGCGCGTAGAGCCCGAGATAGGCCCACTCGGCCGCCCGTGGGCGGCCCATGATGCCGACGATCCCGCATTCCTCCCGGGGCCCGCTCATCGGTACTCGTCCGCGCGCCGCATCCGCCGGGGGATCGCATCCCGCCACGTATTCTCGATCCCCTCGCGCGGGCGCTCCCCGACGCCATCGACAGCGAAGCGGTCCTCGTCGGTCAGCCGGCCGGCCACCCGTGCCGGCACCCCGCGGGCCTCCAGCGCGGCAAGGGCCGCCTCCAGGCTCCCGGGCCGCACGGCGACCAGGGCCCGCGCGCCGTCCTCGCCGAAGAGCGAGCCGAACGCGTCGCCCCCGGCCAGCGAGAGCGAGAGGCCGATGCCGGGAACCTGGGCGAACAGGATCTCGGCCGCGGCCACGGCCAGGCCACCGTCGGAGACATCCCGAGCCGCCGTGGCCAGCCCGACCGCGGCGAGGTCGCGCAGCGCATCCCCGAGTGCCCGCTCGGCCGCCAGGTCGGGCTCCGGTGGCCGGCCGGCGGTCTCGCCCAGCACCGCGTGCAGGAAGGACGACGCCCCGAGGTGGGCGCCGGGGCCGCCCGCTTCGATCAGGACGTCACCTGGCCGGCCGCCGTCGGGAGGGATCCGGCGCTCCGCGTCGTCGAGCACACCGATCATCCCGATCGTCGGGGTCGGATGCACGGCCCCGGCGGGGGACTCGTTGTAGAAGGATACGTTGCCGCTCACCACGGGAGTGTCGAGCGCCCGGCAGGCGTCGGCGATGCCGCGGATCGCCTCCACGAACTGCCAGTAGACCGGGTCCTTCTCCGGATTGCCGAAGTTGAGGCAGTCGGTGACCGCCAGAGGGCGGGCTCCCACCGCGGCCAGGTTCCGCGCCGCCTCCGCCACGGCGAGCGCGGCACCGCGGTACGGATCGCACCAGACCCACCGGCCGTTGCCGTCCACCGCCAGCGCGATGGCGCGATCGGTCCCGCGGATCCTCAGAACCGCGGCATCCGCGCCCGGCCCGATCACCGTGCTCGTCCGGACATGGTGGTCGTACTGCTCCCACACCCAGCGCTTGGACGCGATCGTGGGAGCGTCGAGGAGGGTCTCCAGGTCGTCCAGCGGGTCGCGGCCGTCGAGCCATCCCGGGGCCGGCTCCCAGGCGTGGAGCGCGTCCACGTAGCCCGGGCGAGGGACCTCGCGGACGTACTTCGGGACCTCGTCGGTCAGAGCGGGGACCGGGATCGCGCATACCTCCTCGTCCCCGTCGAAGACCCGCCAGATCCCATCCGCGGTGACCTCCCCGATCCGGGTGCACGGGAGATCCCACTTCGCCGCGATCGCCAGGAGCCCGGGCTCGCGGGCCTCGTCCGCCACCACCAGCATCCGCTCCTGGGACTCCGACAGCAGAACCTCGTAGGGGGTCATGCCGGGCTCCCGGCGGGGCACCTTCGCCACGTCGATCCGGATACCCGTGCCGGACCGGGCCGCCATCTCGCTGGACGAGGACGTGAGACCGGCCGCGCCCATGTCCTGGATCCCGACCACCGCCCCGGAATCGATCAGCTCCAGGGTCGCTTCCAGGAGGAGCTTCTCGGTGAAGGGGTCGCCCACCTGCACCGTCGGCCGGGCCTCGGCGGTCTCCTCGGAGAGCTCGGCCGAGGCCAGCAGGCTCGCGCCGTGGATCCCGTCGCGCCCGGTGGAGGCGCCGAGCACGTACACCGCGAGGCCCGCCCGCCCGGCCTCGCCGAGGGTCAGCTCCTCGTGCCGCAGGATCCCGACGCACATGGCGTTGACGAGCGGGTTCGCGCGGTACGATTCGTCGAACACGACCTCGCCGCCCACCGTGGGGACGCCCACGCAGTTGCCGTAATCGCCGATCCCCCGCACTACGTTCCGGAACAGGTACCGCACGTGGGGGTCGGAAAGCGGCCCGAACCGGAGCGAGTTCGCGAGCGCGATCGGCCGCGCGCCCATCGTGAAGACGTCGCGCAGGATCCCGCCCACACCGGTGGCGGCCCCCTGGTAGGGCTCCACGGCCGACGGGTGGTTGTGGCTCTCCATCTTGAAGACCACGGCCAGCCCGTCGCCCACGTCCACCGCCCCGGCGTTCTCACCCGGGCCCTGGACCACCTGGGGGCCCTCGCTCGGCAGCTCGGACAGCCGGGCGCGGCTGTACTTGTAGCCGCAGTGCTCGCTCCACATCAGGCTGAAGACCCCGAGCTCGGTGAAGTTGGGGCGCCGCCCCATGAGCTCGACGATCGATTCGAACTCCGACTCGGTCAGGCCGTGGGCGGCGACGAGCTCGTCGGTGACCGGCTGGTCGCGGATCGCGGTGGTCACGCGGCCGCCTCCACCAGGCCTTCGAACACCCGCCGGCCGTCGGCCGAGCCGAGGAGCGTCTCCATGGCCCGATCGGGGTGGGGCATCAGACCCACCACCCGGCCGGTGGCGTCCTGGATCCCGGCGATGTTCCGCGCCGATCCGTTGGGGTTCGCCTCCGGCGTGACCGCACCGGTCTCGTCCACGTAGCGGAACACCACCCGGCCCTCAGCCTCGAGGTCGTCCAGCACCGCCGGCTCCGCCACGTAGTTCCCCTCGCCGTGGGCGATGGGGAAGAGGACCCTCTCGCCCGGCGCGTACCGGGCGGTGAAGGGCGAGCCCGTCGACTCCACCCGGAGCCACTGCGGCCGGCACACGAACGAGAGACGGTTGTTCCGCATGAGAGCCCCTGGAAGCAGTCCGGCCTCGGTCAGAATCTGGAACCCGTTGCAAATCCCCAGTACGGGCCCTCCGGCGCGGGCGAACCGCACGACCTCCTCCATGATGGGGCTGAAGCGGGCGATCGCGCCGGCCCGCAGGTAGTCGCCGTAGGAGAACCCCCCGGCGAGGACGATGCCGCGGACCCGCTGGAGATCCCGTTCCTTGTGCCACAGCCAGACCGGCCGCGCTCCAGGAGTCCCGGCCACGGCGGAGCGGACGTCCTCGTCGCAGTTGGTGCCTGGAAAGCGTACCACGCCGATCGGCACGCCGCTCATCCGGCGCTCTCCTCGTCGGAGATCTCGAACCGGTAGCGCTCGATCACGGGGTTCGCCAGGAGCCGCCGGCACATCTCCTCGACCCGCTCGGAGATCTCCTCGGGATCGGACCCCTCCACCCGGAAGGTGATCCACTTGCCCACCCGCATCTCATCGACCGACTCGTAGCCCATCCCCTCGAGCGCGTGCTCGAGCGTTTCCCCCTGGGGGTCGAGCATCCCGGGTTTGAGCTGGACGAAGACCTCCGCGCGGGCCCTCACTCGGCCCCGCGCGATCGCGGGAGCGGACCGCCGGTCAGACGGCGATACGCCTCGAGGTAGCGTTCGCGCGTCGCCTCGACCGCCTGGGCGGAAAGCGGCGGGAGGGGCGGCTCGCCGTCCCACCGGCCGGCCGCCTTCTCGGCCTCGAGGAAGTCGCGGACCGGCTGCTTGTCGAACGACGGCTGGGGGCCGCCGGGACGCCAGAGGTCGGCGTCCCAGAAGCGGCTCGAGTCGGGGGTCAGGACTTCGTCGATCAGGAGCACCGGGCGCTCGCCGTCCCCGGCGGCCGCGGCGAGGCCGAACTCGAACTTCGTGTCGGCGAGGATGAGGCCACGATCCGCCGCGTGCCCGGCGCTCTCGCGGTAGAGGGCGATCGACCGGTCGCGGAGCGTCTCGGCCAGGGTTCCGCCCACGATCTCGACCATCCGGTCGAACGGGATGTTCTCGTCGTGCCCGGTGGCGGCCTTCGTGGCCGGAGTGAAGATCGGCTCGGGGAGCCTGTCGCCGCGCTGGAGCCCGGCCGGGAGCGGGATGCCCGTCACGGCGCCGGACTCCTGGTACTCGCGCCAGCCGGAGCCTTCCACGTAGCCGCGGACCACGCACTCGACCAGCAGCGGTTCGGCGGCCCGGCATCGCATCGCGCGGCCGTCGAGCGCTTCGCGGTGCTCCTCGAGCGCCGGCTCCGCGGCCACGATGTCGTCGACGTCGATCGACAGGTCGTGGTGGGGGACAGCGGCCTCGAGGCGGCGGAACCAGAAGTCGGACAGTCCGGTCAGGACACGGCCCTTGTCGGGGATGCCCTCGTCGAAGACGATGTCGAACGCCGACAGGCGGTCGGTCGCCAACATCAGGATGTCGTCGCCGAGCGCGAACATCTCCCGCACCTTTCCGCGATGGAGACGCGGCAGGGGGAGGTCGATCGAGGTGATGGCGTCGGCGGATCCGATCGTCACGTCCGGAGCCCCTTTCGTCAGAAGACCTGGATCTGACCCACGCGACCCTCCCGCTCGACGAGCAGGCGGCCGCGCCGGCCGGCGCGAAGAAACTGTCCCAGAACCTCGGCGTCGCCGGCACCGACCAGGCGCCGGGAGTCGACCGCCAGCACGACGTCGGCCGGCTGGAGCCCGAGCGCGCGCAGCGGCGAGCCGCTCGCGAGACGCTCCACGTAGAGGCCGCTCGCGCTGGTCAGGCCGAGGTGCGACGCCAGCGTCGAGTCGAGGACCACGAAGGCCGCGCCGTAATCGGTCGCGATCCGGCGCGCGTCGACCAGCGGATCCTGCGACGGCCGGAGATCGACCTCGAACGTGCTCCCCCCACGCTCCACTTCGAGCCGGATCGGAGTTTCGCTTGGCAGGTCCAGAAGCCGGCCCTCCCACTCGAGCGCCGACTGCAGCGACCGGCCGTCGGTGGACAGGACGATGTCTCCCGGGCGGAGGTCGGCGCGCTCCGCGGGGCTGCCCGGATCCACCCGCTGCACCCGCGCGCCGACCGGGACCTGGCCCTCCGACAGCTCCAGGGGTGCCAGATGGAGGCCGGTCCACGGGCGGCGGATCGAGCCGTACTCGATCACGTCCTGGAGCACCCGCCGGACGCGGTTGATGGGGATCGCGAAGCCGAGGCCGATCGAGCCGCCGCTGCCGCCGGAGAAGATGAAGGCGTTCACCCCGATCACCTCTCCGTTGGCGTTCACCAGCGGCCCGCCGGAGTTGCCCGGATTGATGGCGGCGTCGGTCTGGATCATGTTCGACCACACCTGGGACTGGCCGGCGCCCGGCTCCGGCCGCACCTCGCGTCCGATCGCGCTGATCACGCCGACCGTCACCGACGGATTGCGGTCGGCCAGCAGGTATCCGAACGGATTGCCGATCGCGATCGACCACTCTCCGATCAGCAGGTCGTCCGAATCTCCCAGGGGGGCCACCGGCAGGTCCTCCGCCTGAACTTTCAGAACGGCGAGGTCCGTCAGGTCGTCCTCGGCGATCATCTCGGCCGTCATCTGGCGCCCGTCCACCAGGGTGACCACGATCCGGCTCGCGCCTCGCACCACGTGCTGGTTCGTCACCACGTAGCCGTCCTGGGAGACGATGAAGCCGGAGCCGAGGCCCTGCACCTCCCGCCGCCGCTCCCGGGGCGGCAGGAAGAAGCCTCGGAAGAACGGATCGTCGAAGATCGGATCGCGCACCACCTGGGTGGCCACGACGTTCACCGACACCACGGCCGGGCCCACGCGCTCGGCCGCGGTGACGATGGCGGTTCGGCGCGTCTCGGAGAGCTCGTCCGCCGTCTGGGCCCGGGCGTCGGCGAGGGTCCGCTCGAGCCCGGAGCCGCCCCTCACCGCTCCGGCCACCCACCAGGCGGCCGTGGCGGTCAGGACGGCCGCCGCGGCCGCCGTGAGCAGGATTTCACGGCGCGTTCTCATATCCCCTCGCTCCGTCCTCGTTCGAATAGTCGACGTGCCACAGGAACAGGCCTTCGGGCGGGGCGTAGCCGGCCCGGGCCCGGTCGCCGCCGGGCTGGAGCGCCCCTTCCACCGCCTCCAGCGGGATTCGTCCTCGTCCAACCGCTACGACCGTCCCGACGAGCGCCCGCACCATGTGTCGCAGGAACCGGTCGGCGGTGATCTCGAGGGCCCGGCCGTGCGACGATCGGGCCCACCGCGCCGAGCGCACCTCGCAGAGGGTGTGGCCGCCGCCCGCCGGATCTCCCTTGGCGAACCGCCGGAAGTCGTGCCGGCCGACGATCCGTTCCGTGGCCTCCCGCACCCGGTCCCAGTCCGGCGGCCGCCGGAGCGGCCAGGCGTAGCGCCGGACGAACGGGGAGAGCGCGCGCGGCCCGTGCGCCACGAAGTACCGGTAGGTCCGGGCCGTCGCGTCGAAGCGGGCGTGGAAGGCCGGTTCGGCCTGTTCGAGCCTCCGGACCCATACATCGGCCGGGAGCCCCGCGTTCCAGGCCCGCCGGAGCTCGCGCGCAGACAGCCGGCCGGCGTGCTCGAAGTGGACCACCTGCCCGCGCGCGTGGACGCCGCGGTCGGTTCGGCCGGCCGCCACGATCCCGGTCTCGACACCCAGGACGCGTGAGAGCGCCGCCTCGCACGCCGCCTGCACGGAAGGAGCATCGGGCTGGCGCTGCCAGCCGCGATACGCGGTTCCGTCGTATTCGAGAACGGCTCGGATCCGAATCGCTACGCCCCCCGGGAGGCCCCTTTCCCTCGCTGCGGGCCGAAGATACTCCGCGCCCCCGAGCCGGAGCAATTTCTGGACGCGAGGCGCGGCCGTTTCCCCGGGCACCGGGCGCCGCCGCATGGAGTGTCCGTGGCGGCCCAGGAACGACGCGACTACGTTGCCCCGTCGATGCGGAAGATCCCCCTTCACACGCAGATCCTGCTCGGCCTCGTGCTCGGCGCCGTGGCCGGGGCGCTGGTGGGCCCCCGGATCGAGGTCATTCGGCCGATCGGCGACGCCTTCATCCGGCTCATTACCATGATCGTGGTGCCGCTGGTCTTCGCCTCCATCCTGGTGGGGGTGGCGAGCCTGGGCGATCTCGCCAAGTTGGGCCGGATCGGCGTCAAGACCGTGGTCTTCTACCTGGCCACCACCACGATCGCGATCACGATCGGGCTGCTCTTCGCCAACCTCGTGAAGCCGGGCTCGCGGCTCGATCCGGCGATCAGCGAGCGGCTCCTCCGGGACTTCTCGAGCGCGGCCGATGTCAACCTCGAGCGGGTGGCCGAGAAGCCCTCCGTGGTGGACACCCTGCTCGACATCATTCCCACCAATCCGGTGGCCTCGCTCGCCGAAGGAAACATGCTCCAGATCATCTTCTTCGCTCTCCTCTTCGGGATCGCCCTGACCTTCCTCGATCGCTCCAAGACCGAGCCCGTGATCCGGTTCATGGACACGGTGAACGAGGCGATGATCCAGCTGGTCCACCTGGTGATGAAGATCGCCCCGTTCGGAGTGTTCGCCCTGATCGCGGCGATCATCGGGCAGTACGGGCTGGGAATCCTGCGCACGCTGCTGGTCTACTCGGCCGTCGTGGTCGGGGGTCTCCTGATCCACGCCGCCGTGGTCTATCCGGCCGCGGTGCGGTTCCTGGCCGGCATGAACCCGATCTGGTTCTTCAAGGGGATCGCGCCGGCCCAGCTGGTGGCGTTCAGCACGTCGTCCTCCAACGCGACGCTCCCGGTGACGATGGAGTGCGCCGAGGAGAACCTGGGCGTGAGCGAGGAGGTCTCGGCGTTCGTCCTGCCGCTGGGCGCCACCATCAACATGGACGGCACGGCGCTTTACCAGGGCGCCGCCACGATCTTCATCGCCCAGGTGTACGGCCTCGATCTGACGATCTCGCAGCAGCTGATGGTGGTCCTGACCGCGACCCTCGCGTCGATCGGGGCGGCGGGCGTCCCCGGCGTGGGGATGATCACTCTGGCACTGGTGCTCCAGACGGTCGGCATCCCGCTCGAGGGGATCGCCCTGATCCTCGGCGTCGATCGGATCCTCGACATGTGCCGGACCACCGTGAACATCACGGGCGACTCCGCCTGCGCGGTGGTCGTGGCCGCGTCCGAAGGGGAGCTGGCGGCCGTCCCGCCGATCGCGCCGGGCGGCGAGAAGCCCGTCTGGACGTCGGAAGCGGGGGAGTGAGCCGCGCCGAGCCGGAGGCGGCCGACCCCCGGGCGTGCCTCCGGGCGGTCGTAGCAGGGCGCGACTTGAGCGCCGCGGAAGCCGAAGCCCTCTTCGGCGAGATCATGGACGGCCGGGTTCCCCAGATCCTGATCGGAGCGCTGCTGGCCGCTCTCGCGGCCAAGGGCGAAACGGTGCAGGAGATCGCCGGAGCCGCCCGCGTGATGCGGGCGCGCGCCGAGCGGCTCACCACGTCCCGCGGCCCCCTGGTCGACACGTGCGGCACCGGCGGCGACTTCTCCGGCACGTTCAACGTCTCGACCACCGCCGCGCTGGTGGCGGCCGCGGGCGGGGCCGCGGTGGCGAAGCACGGCAACCGGGCGGCGTCGTCGAAGTCCGGTTCGGCCGACGTGCTGGAGGCGCTGGGAGTGGCCATCGAGCTCGCTCCCGCCGCGGCCGGACGCTGTCTGGACGAGGTGGGCATCGCATTCCTGTACGCCCCCCGGTTCCATCCCGCCATGCGGCACGCGATCGAGGCGCGTCGGGCCGTCGGCATCCGCACGATCTTCAACCTGCTGGGACCCGTAACGAACCCGGCCGGCGCGCGGCGCCAGGTGGCGGGCGTGCCCGAGGCGCGCTGGGTGGAGCCCGTGGCCCGCGTCCTGGCCGACCTCGGCGCCGAGCACGCGCTGGTCGTTCACGGCGAGGAGCGGTTGGACGAGCTCTCGGTCGCAGGCCCCACACGGGTGGCCGAGGTGCGGGACGGCGACGTGCGCCTCCGCACCGTGACTCCCACCGACCTCGGCCTGGACCCCACCGGGCCCGACGACCGCGTGAGCGGCGGCGACGCCGCCGAGAACGCCCGCGTCACCGAGTCGATCCTCGCCGGCCGCGGCACTCCAGCCCAGTCCGCCATCACTGCCGCCAACGCCGGCGCCGCCCTCTACGTGGCCGGCCGGACCGCCACCTTGCGCGAGGGCGTGGACATGGCGCGGCAGATCCTCGCCGAAGCGAAGGCGGTGGACGTACTGCACGCCCTGGTGGAGGCGAGCCAGCGGTTGGCGAGGGAGGAGGAGGAGGGGAAACGGCCGGAAGGGAAGTGAAACTACCGATACTTCCGAAGCACTCCGATCACCACCCCCTGCACCCGAACCCTCTCCGCCGCGTAATACTGCGGCGCGTGCCGGTCGTTCGCCGGCTGCAACCGCACCCGCCCGTCCGATTCCTTGAACAGCGTTTTCAAGGTCGCGCTGTCGCCGTCGATCAGGGCGATCACCCGCTCGCCACTGCGGGCGATGTCGCGCCGCTCCACGATCACGTAGTCGCCGTCGGCGATGTGCTCGTCGATCATCGAGTCGCCGGACACCCGGAGCACGAACGTCTCACCGCGCCCCAGGAGATCCTCCGGCACGGCGATCGTCTCATCGCCCGTCACCGCCTCGATGGGGGAGCCGGCGGCGACCAGGCCGAAGAGTGGGAGCTCCACCGCCGTCGAGACCGCCGGGCCGGTCAACTCCACCGCGCGGCTCCGGTTGGGGTCGCGCCGGAGGAGACCCTTGGCCTGGAGATTCCCGAGGTGCTCGTGGACGGTGGCGACCGAGGAGAGCCCGAAGTGCTCCGCGATCTCCTCGAGACTCGGCGCGTAGCCGTTCTCCGAAAGGAATCCGCGGACGTACTCGTAGATTTCACGCTGGCGCTTGGTTAGATTCATCAGGTCCCCCGTACGATGGGCCGCAACCAGGCCGGCGGACGGCTCTTCCGCGGGCACTCGCATTCCCTTGAAGTATGCCCGAACAAATGCCGAAAGTCAACACCGCTTTCCTCTCCCGCGCCGTCGAGCGTAAGCGGACCGAGGTGGCGCGCCTTCGGGCGGAGCATCCGGAAGCCGACCTGCGCGCCCGGGCGGCCGGGCGCCCGCCAGCGCGGGACTGGCCCGCCGCCCTGCGCGGAGGCGCGCCGGCGGTCATCGCCGAGTTCAAGCGGCGGAGCCCCTCCGCCGGGGCGCTGGATCCGGGCGCCGACCCCGCGGCGCGCGCGGCCCTCTACGAAGGGGCCGGGGCGGCCGCGGTCAGCATCCTCACCGACTCGGCGTTCGACGGGACGCTGGCCGACCTGACGGCGGCCGCGGGGGCGGTGGGGGTGCCGGTCCTCCGGAAGGACTTCCTGGTCGACCCCTGGCAGGTGTGGGAGAGCCGGGCCGCCGGCGCCGACGCCGCCCTCGTCGTCCTGGCCGCCGTCGGCGATCCGGACCTGGGGCGGATCCTGGAGGCGTCCGCGGCGGCGGGGCTGGGCCTGCTGGTGGAGATTCACGGCCTGGAGGAGATCCCACGGGTCGAGCGTCTGGGCGCCGCCGTTGTGGGGGTGAACGCGCGCGACCTGGGGACCCTGCGGACCTCTCCGGAAGGCGGTCGCGCGGTCCTCGAGGCCGTCCGGGGCGCGCTGGATCCCACCACCCTGCTGGTGGCCGAGAGCGGGATCGCGGGCCCCGACGATGTGCGCCGCGCGCGGGCCGCGGGGGCCGACGCGGTCCTGGTCGGGGAGTACCTGATGCGCGCGGGCGACCCGGCGGCGGCGCTCGGCGCCCTCGTCGGGGCCGCCGGCCCGGCGGGAGAAAGCCGTCCGACGTAGGTTGATCCCGTGTCTGCGTCCATCCGGATCAAGGTGTGCGGTCTGACCGAGCCCGCGGGAGCGCGGGCGGCCCGCGAGGCGGGGGCGGACTTCCTGGGGATCGTCTTCGCTCCGGGCTCCCCCCGCCGGCTGGATCCCGCCCGCGCCGCCGCACTGGTGGCCCGGGTCCCGGCCGCGTGGGTGGGGGTGTTCGTCGACCCCGTCCCGTCGGATGTGGCGCGGATCGCCGGCGCGCTGGAGCTGGCGGCTGTGCAGCTCCACGGCGACGAGAGCCCGGACCGCTGCCGCGAGATCCGCGCGGCGGCCGGCGTTCCCGTGTGGAAGGCCCTCGGCCCCGGCGCCGGACCGCTCGAGGACTGGGCGGAGGCGGTCGACGCCGTCCTCCTCGATTCCGGCGCCGGCGGCGGCCGGCCGCTCCCGTGGCGCGATCTGGCCGCGCGTCTGGAGCGGCGCCGCCCGGCCGTGCCGCTCTTCCTGGCCGGCGGGCTCGAGGCCTCCAACGTGGCCGAAGCCATCGCCGTCCTCGCGCCGGACGGCGTCGACGCCTCCAGCCGCCTCGAGCGGTCTCCGGGCCTCAAGGACCCCGCACGCGTTCGCGCCTTCGTGGCCGCCGCCCGCGCGGCGTGGGCCCCGGCCGCCCGATGACGAGTGCGGATTCCACCGCCGTCGGCAGGTTCGGCGCTTTCGGAGGCCGGTACGTCCCCGAGACCCTGATCGCGGCGCTGGACGAGCTGGAGGCCGCGTGGGCGGCCGCTCGCGGCGACCCCGCGTTCCAGCGCGAGCTCGACGGGCTCCTGGCCGACTACGTCGGCCGGCCCACGCCCCTGACCCACGCTCCGCGGCTCTCCGAGGCCACCGGCCTCGACGTGTGGCTGAAGCGCGAGGACCTCGCGCACACCGGCGCCCACAAGATCAACAACACCATGGGACAGGTCCTGCTCGCGCGGCGCATGGCGAAGCCCCGGGTGATCGCCGAGACGGGGGCCGGCCAGCACGGCGTAGCGACGGCCACGGCGTGCGCCCGCTTCGGGCTGGAGTGCGCCGTCTTCATGGGCCGCGAGGACACCCGCCGGCAGGCACTGAACGTGTACCGGATGCGGCTCCTGGGGGCCGAGGTGATCCCGGTGGACGACGGCTCGCGCACCCTCAAGGACGCCACCAACGCCGCCATCCGCGACTGGGTCACCCACGTGGAGCGCACCCATTACGTGATCGGCTCCGTGGTGGGGCCCCACCCCTATCCGACCCTGGTGCGGGAGCTTCAGTCCGTGATCGGGCGGGAGACGCGGGCGCAGGCGCTCGATCGGTGGGGCGCGCTGCCGGACGCGATCGTGGCGTGCGTCGGCGGCGGCTCGAACGCGATCGGCATCTTCCACCCGTTCGTCGACGACCCGGTGGCCCTCCACGGCGTCGAAGCGGCGGGCGAGGGTCTGGACGGGCGCCACGCGGCCACTCTCTCCCGCGGCCGCGCCGGAGTCCTCCACGGCGCCCGGAGCTACCTGCTGCAGGACGACGCCGGCCAGGTGGTCGAGGCCCATTCCATCTCGGCCGGGCTCGACTATCCGGGCGTCGGACCGGAGCACGCCGCGCTGAAGGAGAGCGGGCGGGCGGACTACGCCGCAGTCACCGACGCCGAGGCGCTGGAGGCCTTCCACCGCCTCGCGCGGCTGGAGGGGATCGTGCCCGCGCTCGAGAGCGCGCACGCCATCGCGTGGCTCCTTCGCCGGCCCGCTCCGCTGCCGCCGGGGTCGCGGGTCGTCGTGTGTCTCTCGGGCCGCGGCGACAAGGACGTCCAGGCGGTGGCGGCCCTTGAAGGCGGCCCCGGAGGCGCGGCGTGAGGGTCGAGGGCGCCGAGTACGCCGAGGCCGGGGCGGAGCTGGTCCAGGAGCTGGTGCGCGTGATCAAGGTGCGCCGGCTCTACGACCGCGATCACCCGCAGCGGCGGGAGGCCGAGGAGAACGCGGTCGAGCGGATCGGCCAGCTGCTCGACGCCCATGGGGCGGTCGAGCTGTCCGTCGAGGAGGAGCGCCTGCTCGTCGGCGACGAGGAAGTCTATCGGCGGGAGCCGGGGGGGGACTCGCTGGCGAACGTCCTGCACCGCGAGGGGATCCGGCAGATCGCCTTCTACGCGGGTCTCACCCTGAAGGAATTCATCGGCTTCGTGGACCACGTCGTCCACGCCTCCCGGCCGGGGACCGAGATCGACGAGGAGGGGCTCGTGGGGCGGCTGTGGGAGGAGCGGTTCTACCACCTGCGGTACACCTTCGTGGAGAGCCTGCAGGACGAGGAGTGGGTCCCGCCGGCGGCCGGGCGCGTCGAGGAGGAACCCGAAGCCCCGACCGAACCGATCCAGCTGGCGCCGGAGGATCTGGCCGGGGCGATCGCCCGGCCGGAGATGGAGACCTCCCTCTACTTTCTGGACGACGAGGACATGGCGGCGCTCCAGACCGAGCTGGAGAGCGAGAAGACCCGCACGCTCGTTTATGAATGCCTGACCTGTCTGCGGGAGCTCCTCATGTTCCCGGTACGCAACAAGGTGGAGCCGGTGCTGCGGGCGCTCGCCGACATGCAGGAGGCCCTGCTCGAGGAAGGCGGCTACGGAGATGTCCAGAAGCTCCACCAGCTCTTCGCCCCCTATCTGGAGAGCGGCGAGGCCGACGACCGCGGCGGGGAGGCCTTCCGCGATATGCGGCGCGCGGCGCTCAGCGAAGTGACGCTTGGGCGCATGTTGGCCCAGCTCGAGGCTGGAGTGGTGGACGAACGGTCGGCGGCCAGCTACTACCGCGCATTCGGCCACGAGGACCCGGTGGCGGTGCTGGCCCGGGCCGGGGACCTGAAGCGGCTCCTCCAGCGACGCACCGTCGCGGCCGCCTTCGCCGAGATGGCGCGCGAGCGGCCGGAAGCGGTGGTGGAGGCGCTCGGGTCGGACGATCCCGGAACCGCCACGGCGGCGGCCTTTCTGGCCGGGCACCTGGCCGACCCGCGGCTGCTCGAAGGGCTCGGCCGCGCGGTCCGGGCGCGCGACGCGACCGTCCGGCGGGAGGCGATCCAGGCGCTCAAGCTGTTCGGCGGCGGCCGAGCGCTCGAGCACGTGCGCCTGGCCGCGGACGACCCCGACCCCGGCGTGCGGCTCTACGCGCTCCGGCACCTGGTCGCCCACCGCTACGCGCCCGCGTTCCCGACCGTGGCCGCTGCGCTGGCGGACGATCGCTGGCGCGAGCGGTCGGGGACGGAGCAGCGGCTCCTGTTCGAGGCCTTCGGAGCGCTCGGCGGCGAGGAAGCCGTGGAGCCCCTCGTGCGGCGGGTCCAGCCGCGCGGCAAGCTGTTCCGCAAGCAGGACCCGGAGGAGATGGCCTGTGCCCTCGTGGGCCTCGGGGCCACCGGCTCGGCCCGGGCGCGCGGGGTGGTCGAGGAGGCGGCGAGTAGCCGGTTCCCGCTCGTGGCGCGGACCGCCGCCAAGGTGCTCGAATCGTGGGGCCGCACGGGGGCGCTCACCGAATGAGCGACATGGGGGTCTCCACCCCGGTCTTCGCCATCGGGCGGGAGCTGGTCCAGAACCTGCTGGTCGCGCTCCGCTCGGGGCAGCTCTACGAGCCCGGCAACGCCACCCTGCGCGCGGCGGCCGACCGGCTGGCGCGGACGCTGACCGAGCTCTGGCAGGTGGACGGCTGGGCGCGGATCGAAGTGGGCCGGGACACCGTGATGGTCAACGGCGCCCGGGTCCGCAGCGAGCTCCGTCACTACAACGTCCACGCCAACCTGGTGCGGTTCTTCCGCTCGATCGAGATCGGTGGCTTCGAGTGGGCGGCCGACCCGGCGGAGTTCGACGCCGCGACTTTCGCCCACCGGGTGGGACGGCTCGAGGGAACGGGGCAGGTGGCCGCCGCGGAGCTCTCGGCCACCCTCGAGGAGGCCGGGCTGCACACAGTGACCGTTCTGCCGCCGCGCGAAGAGGCGCTCGACGAGACCACCGACGATCCGGACGCCCGGTCCCGGGCCGAGCGGACCTACCGCCACGGCGTCGCCGTCACGCAGGAGTTCATGGAGAGCCTGCGCGCGGGCCGCGCCATGCGGACCTACAAGGTCAAGCGGGCGGTCCAGACGATCGTCGACCAGGTCCTGGATGACGAGACGATGCTGGTCGGGCTCACCAACCTGCGGGATTACGACGAGCCCACCTTCACCCACTCGGTCAACGTGTGCGTGTTCTCGGTGTCGCTGGGCCAGCGGATCGGGCTCTCGCGGTTCGAGCTCTACGAGCTGGGGATGGCGGCCCTGCTCCACGACGTGGGCAAATCCGACGTCCCGCGGGAGGTCCTGCTGAAGAGCGAGCCGCTCGAGCGGGAGGAGTGGGCCGAGTTGCAGAAGCACCCCCGCTACGGAGTGGTGCGGATCCTGGAGGAGCGCGTGGGGCAGGCCGTGCCGATGCGCGAGGTCCTGGTGGCATTCGAGCACCACCTCAACGTGGATCTCTCCGGGTATCCGCAGCTGTTCGCCCCGAGGAAGCTGAACTTCTATTCGAGGATCGTCTCCATCTGCGACTCGTTCGACGCGGGCACCACGCCGCGCGTCTACCAGACCGATCCGGTCACTCCGCCGGAGATGCTCGAGATCCTCATGCGCTGGAAGGGCATCCGCTACGACCCGATCCTGCTGAAGGCGTTCATCAGCCTGATCGGCATCTACCCGCCCGGCACGCTGGTGCTGCTGGACTCGATGGAGATGGCCGTCGTCACGGCGGCGGGCACCGAGGACGTGAGCCGGCCGCGCGCCCGGCTCGTGACCGACCTGATGGGGAACCGGATCCAGGGGCCGGTGGTGAGCCTCTCGGAGCGGGACGCCGCGGGC
>DATLFF010000342.1:0-2276 GCA_035524915.1 Gemmatimonadota bacterium
ACCCGGCCGATCGCGCGCCCGCTCCGGACGGCGAGCTGGCCCGTCCCCGCCTCGCGGCCGGCCACGAAGCGGCCGTCGGGGAGGAGCTGGCCCAGCGAGAGCGGGTTCAGGAACCCCTGGACCCGCGGATCGGCGACCGGCTCTCCCGCCGCGTCGAACGCGACGATCGAGAAGGCGACGGTGTCACCGGCGGCGACCGTGATCGCCGGGGGGCTCACCGCGAGGCTGTCGACCGTCTGCGCGGCCGCCGGCGGGACGGAGAGAAGGGCGAGCCAGGCGGACAGCGCGACGAAGCGGGGGCGCATGGGTGACCTCCGGCGTGACGGGGAGACGCTTTCCCTGGACGGCGAAAAGGTAAACTCCTGACAGACACGGCGTCGACCGGCGGGTATCGTCGAAGGGAGAGAGTCCATCCCACGACGGAGGAGGATGCCATGAAGAGAGCCGATGCATCGTATGCGCTGGGGCGCGTGGTCGATCTGCCGTACGAGGAGGCGGATCGCCGGATCCGGGAGGAGCTCGCCGTGGAGGGGTTCGGGATCCTGACCGAGATCGACGTCCGGGAGACGCTGCGGGAGAAGCTGGATGTCGACTTTCCGCCCTACGTGATCCTCGGGGCCTGCAATCCCGGGCTCGCCCACCGCGCGCTGATGGCCGAGCCCGACGTGGGGCTGCTCCTGCCGTGCAACGTCGTCGTGCGCCGGGATCCGGAGTCGCAGACCACGATCGTCGAGGCGATGGACCCCCTGCCGATCATGGAGCTGACGAAGAGTGAGGAGCTGGCCAAGCTGGCGGGGGAGGTGCGAGCCCGGCTCGAGGCGGCCCTCGATCGGGTCGCCGGCTGACGGCATCCTCCCGACAGGGATCCCGGGCGATTCCCGACAGACGGGGCGGCCGCGGTGGGCTATGGTCCAGGAAGGAGCATCGAGCTCCGTTGAGGAGGATGTCATGCCCAGCCGAACGATCGGAATCACGCTCATGTCCGCGGGACTCGTAGTGGCCCTGTCGGGGCCCCGGGTCGCGCACCGGGCGGAACCGCGCGGGTTCGCACCCGCGGACACCGTGTCGGCCAACTGGCTCGCGGAGGTCACGATGGAGCCCATCGTGGCTGTCTTGTCCCACGAGGATCGGTTGGAGTCCGTGACGATGGAGACGATCCGGGTGGTGATCCCGGTCGACGAAAAGAGGGAAGGCTCCCCCCGGTAGACGCTCAGCCGCCGGTCGAATCCCGCGTCGAGGGGCCCGCGAACGGAGGGCCGAAGATCGCCGCCAGCGCGTGCGCCACCCCCGGCCGGTCGCCGATGTGGAGAACGAGCAGCCGCCCGCGACGATGGAAGTGGGGCGGTCCGAGCCAGGCCACCCGTTGTCCCCCCACCGTAAAGCCGTCCCCGGAGATCCCGCGCGCGTCGGCGTCCACTGCCGCGGAGTCGGCGTACACGTAGACCTGGACGAGATCGCCTTCCGCCCGCGCCACCCGCGCCGGGACGGCGAGGAAGGGCGGGGCCGTCTCGCCGGCGTGCTCGACCTCGAGTCCCCCCGCCCGCAGCGAGTCGACGAGGCTCTCGTAGCCCGACACCGGGCCGCGCGTCGCGGGCGCGGGGCCGTCGGCGGCGTCGCCCCCGCACGCCGTGGCCACGAGCCCGAGCGCCAGACACCTCGCCATGATACCATGGAAGCGAACCGGAGCCGCCGCTGGGGAGTAGCTCAACGGGCAGAGCGCCGCGCTGTTAACGCGGTGGTTGCAGGTTCGAATCCTGCCTCCCCAGCCACGGCTCCCGACCGCCGGCGATCACCCGTAGCGGGCCGCCGCGCGGGCCCGCGCCCGCTCCGCCTCGATCTCGCGGTCGCGCGGAGCCACGCGTGTCTCCAGCGCGCCCAGCAGCTCGCGGGTGACGCGGGTGATCTCCGCGACGGCGGTGTCGAAGGCCTCCCGGTTAACCTGCGAAGGCCGCGTGAACCCGCTCACCTTGCGCACGTACTGGAGCGCCGAGGCCTCGATCTCCTCCTCGGTCGCCGGCGGCTCGAAGTTGAACAAAGTGCGGATGCTCCGGCACATCAAAAAACCTCCTCTCGGCGCACGGCCATCCCCGTGGTTATGGATCCGTTGTCGTTTCGACCTACGAAATCGGACGGTCGCCCGTCGGCACCCACTGATGAATCCACAGCCCCGAGTTGAAGTCCGCCGAGTAGATCTTCCCCTCGTGGATCATCGCGCCCCAGTTCATCGGCGCGTTCGGCACCTTCACGTTCTCGTCGGTGGCGGTGATGTAGTGGTC
>DATLFF010000343.1:0-2595 GCA_035524915.1 Gemmatimonadota bacterium
CCCAACGCGTGTTCGAGCACAATGACCGCGCAGACCGCCTGGAGCAGGTGCGGGACGCACGGGCGGAGTGCGTGGGGGGCGGCTGAGGCGGGGGGCCTTCCCAAATGCCCGAACCTTCTGCCGTCGCTCGGCCTTGGGGCGCGGGCCGCGGTCTCTCGGCGGCGCGGGCCGCGGACCTTGTCCGGCGCAGGCCGCCGACCCCCTCCGGCGCAGACCGCCATGCGCCCGCCCGGGCGCGATCCACTGACCCCTTCCGGCGCGATCCGCCATGCGTCCGCCCGGGCGGATCCCACACCGTTGTGGAGACCGGGTCGTCCTGCATCGCTCCCGGGCGCGTTGGGGTGTGCCCTGGATGGCTCGCCGCCAGCGCGCCCATCCGCGTCCCTCCCGGGCGCGTTGGCGCGACGAAAACGTGTCGTCCCGCGGCCGTCGTTGCGGCGACCCCCTACGTTTCAATCGCTGAGCGACGAAAACGTGCTGCCCGGCGGCGAGCTCCCCCTGCGCTCCCACACCTTTCTATCGCTCAGCGAGCGAAACGTACCATGTCGCGACCCCGCCCCCGCCGACCCACACGCTTCCGTCGTCCAACGGCCCCCTCGCCCCCCCACCCCGCCGACGTAATCGCCGTCGCCGAGGCGATCGCCGCGCGCCAGCACGGCCTGGTCACCCGCCGCCAGCTCATCGACGCCGGCGTCTCCCCCCAGGTGATCCAGCGGCGGGTGCGGGCCGGCCGACTGGTCCGGGCCTTCCAGGGCGTCTACCGGATCGGTCCGCTCCGTTCCCCGCGGACCCGCGAGATGGCGGCCTTGCTGGCGTTCGGCCCGGAGGCCGTGATCAGCCACGAGAGCGCGGCCGCCGTCCTCGCGCTCACGGGTGCGCGCCCGCCCGATCGGATCGTCCATGTGGCGCTCCGGCGCGGCAATCGTCGCGGCCGGCCGGGCATCCGGCTCCACCGTTTACTCGACCTCGTCGACACCGACGTCGCGACGGTCGACGGCCTCGCGGTCACCACGGCGGCCCGAACGCTCCTGGACCTGGCCCCTCGCTGGCGGCCGCGCCGGCTGGAACGCGCGCTGGCCGACGCTATCGAGCGCCACCTCACGACCCTGGACACCATGCGCGCCACGCTCGAGCGCCATCTCGGTCGGCCGGGAACGAGGCGGCTCGGCCTCCTGCTCGAGGGCGACGGGCCCTCCCTCACCCGGTCGGAGCTCGAGGCCGACTTCCTCGAGCTCCTGCGACGAGGCAAGGTCGACGAGCCCCGAACGAACATCCGGATCGGCGGCTTCGAGCTCGACTGCTACTGGCCCGAAGCCCGCCTCGCGGTCGAGCTCGACGGCTTCCCCTACCACGCGAACCGGGCCGCCTTCGAGCGGGACCGCACGCGAGACGCGGAGTTGGTCGCCCGCGGAATCCGCGTGATGCGGATCACGTACCGGGAGCTCGCCCGCCACCCCGAGGCGGTTCTGGTGCGGGTGGCCGGCGCGTTAGCGACCGAGCGGTGAAAGGATGCTCCCACCCTCCAGCCCGTTAGAGGGCGACTTCCTCGAGCTCCTTCGACGAGGCAAGGTCCCTTGAACCCGAGGGACAGTGCATGCATTTTGCAGACATGTCGAAAGCCGTCACCGTCCGCCATGTGCCCGACGAGACCGTCGACGAGCTGTCCCGCAGGGCCACCCGTCGCGGGCAGTCGCTACAGGAGTACCTGCTCAGTCACCTGACCGAGCTGGCCGAGCGGCCCGACGTGGGCGACGTTCTGGCTCGCGCTCGCGCGCGCAAAAAGGCCGCGGAGAGCCGCCTCCCCCCCGACTCGATCCTTCGTCACCGTGAGCGGGACCGTCGGTGACGCGGGTCGTGGACGCCAGTGTGGTCGTCGCCGCGCTGGTGGATGGCGGTCCGACGGGGCGGTGGGCAGAGGGCGTGCTGGAGCAGGGCCCGCTCGTCGCTCCGCACCTCATGCCCGTCGAGGTCGCGAACATCCTCAGGCGGGCGGCGCTCGCCGAGGAGATCGATCTCGATAACGCCGCAGTCGCTCACGCCGATCTACTGGACCTGCGGGTCGAGCTCATCCCCTACGCCCCCGTGGCCGATCGCGTCTGGGAGCTCCGGACGAACCTCACGGCCTACGACGCGTGGTACGTGGCGACCGCCGAGGCCCTGGGTGTACCGCTGGCTACGTTGGACGTCCGACTCGCGAAGGCGGTGGGTCCGCGGTGTCGGTTTTTGGTGCCGGAGAGCGGCGACGGCAGCGAGGAGTGAACGACGGGGCGGTGGGAGGGGGCCGGCCCGCGATGAAAACGTACCCACTCGCGACCGTCCCGACGCCGGCCCCCTACGCTTCTATCGCTCACCGAAGGAAACGTGCTACCCGGCGACGTCCCTACCCCGGCCGGACGACACCTTTCTATCGCCCAGCGAGCAAAACGTGCGAGGGCGCGAGGCGAGCGTCCGCCGACCCACACGTTTTCGCCGCCACCCAGGCCGCGATGGTCGTGGAGTCCCCGCCGCCCATGGTCCGCGAGGAGCTAAGACCGTAGCGTTTGGAGGTTCGGACGCCTGGTTGGGGGGGATGTCCACACGTCAGCCGACCTGGGC
>DATLFF010000344.1:0-6517 GCA_035524915.1 Gemmatimonadota bacterium
GACTCCGGGCACCGATCCAGGTGAAGGTACTGGCGGCACTCCCCGTCGGTGAGCTGCCTGGTGACCTTCCGGCGGGCGATCTCGAGGAGATCATCGACGTCGAGGGCCCAGACCCGCACGCCGTCGCACGGGCTGGCGGAAGCGAGCTTGGTGCCGTCCGGGCTGAATGCCACCTCCGACACGGCACATCCAGAGCCCGGCAGAACGAGCTGGCGTGCGCCCGTGTCTGCCTCGAACAGCCGAACCGTGCCATCGGCGTTCGCGACGGCCACGCGCGATCCGTCGGGGCTGAAGGCGAGATCGGTGGCACCCCCCGGCGGCCCCTGCAGGACGGCCACCCTCGCCCCTGTATCGACATCCCTGATCTCCGCGAGTCCTTCCGAACCACTGATCGCGATCCGCGAACCGGTGGGATCGAAGGCCAACCCGTATACGTCGTTGATCGTGCGGCCGACCTCCATCGTGCGGGCGACCTCCCCCCGCGCCCAGTCCCAGATCGTCACGCGGGGCCTTGCTGAATTCTCCGAGACGGCCACCGTAGCCACCAGGAGGCCGTCGGGGCTGAACCGCGCCCCGAGGATGTACGGATCTCGCAGGACGCGGACAACGCGACCGACGCGATCGACGACCCTCGCCGTTCCGCCCCAGTCTACGGTGACCAGATGCTCTCCATGTGGGCTGAAGGCGACATCGTTGATATCGTAGGGGTGCTCGATCGTGAAGAGTTCCTCCCCCGTCCCAATATCCCACACCCTCGCGACCTGGCCGCCGTAGGAGCGGTTGTCACCCACACCAGGAGGGCCCTCCGACCCGCCGACCGCGATCGACCCGCCGTCCGGGCTCACGTCGAATGATTCGAAGCCGAAATCGTCGGGTGCCGGTCCGATCGTTCGAAGTTCACGCCCCGTCTGGAGGTCCCAGATCGTCGCGGCCCGAGTATACCTGGGGCTCGTCACCACACGCCGCCCGTCCGGCATGAACTCCACCTGGGTTGCGCCAGAAGCAGGAAGGTTCACCCACTCGGCGTCGCCGTTCGGTCCAAGGTCCCAGATCTGCACGGCGGAGATGCCCACGTCCCCGGCCATCACCCTGGTCCCCTCCGGCGAGAAGGCCACCCCATAGATGCCGCTCCTGGTCTCTTGAGCCGACAGCGACCACAGCTCCCGGACCCCGGTCACGCCGATCTCCCACACCCTGGCGGTCCCGTCTGAACCGCCCGTGACCAAGCGAGAGGAATCCGGGCTCCAGGCCACACTGAGGACCGATCCGGTGTGACCGAGCAGGGTGTGGCGGAGCCCTCCCGTTTCCGCATCCCAGACGCCAGTGGCGTCGTGGCCGCTCGCGGCGATGTATCGGCCATCCGGACTCCACGACAACCCGGGGGGACCGACCCCGGTCCAGGAGTTCGCGGACCGGACCATCCCCTTCAGCCGAAACGCTTCCTCACCGGCCTCCACGTCGAACACGGAGCCGACTAGTTCACCTCCCCGGTCCCCCACGACGGCGAGGCGTTCCCCGTTGGGGCTAAGGGCGGTGCCATACGCGCCCGGCACATTGAACGTCGAGATCACCAGACCCGTGGACAGGTCGAGGATCCGGGCGCCGACGAAGTCCCAGGCGGCAGCGACAAGTGTACCGTCGGCGCTGAACGAAGGACCCCATGGACTGCCGATCCCCGACAGGCTCGAGAGGAGCCGGCCCGTGGAGGGGTCCCATACCTTCAGCTCGCCGTCATCCCCGGTGGAGGCGAGCCTCGAGCCGTCCGGGCTGAACGCCACGTGGTTCACGTCGGCGTCGTGGCCCTGGAAGGACACGACGCTCTCTCCCGTATCGGAGTCCCTGATGTCGATCACGCCCGAGTCCTCTGGCCCCTCGGTGACGAAGACTCCCGTCGGGCTCCAGGCAAGGGCTCCTCCCACCCCGGGCACCTTCAACTCGAGTCGTGACGCCACGACGGCGCGGTGGAGCGCCTCCTCCGCTTCCGGCAGGACCGTCCCGTCCGAGGAGCGCGTGGTCTCGACCGCCTCGCTGGCGAGCAAGACGCTCAGCTCGGCGTCGACCTCCAGGTTGGCCACGGCGGCCGCGGCGAGCTCCCTCGCGGTCGCGGTCCGCGCCTCCCGCTCCGCCCGACGGCTCTGGTTCGTGGCGACGAGGGTGAGCGATGCGGCGATGAGGGCCGCGGCCGCGAAGACGGCGACGAGACCACGTAGCCGACGAGCCGATCGCCGCTCGATTCGCGCCTCGCGCTCGCGCCGGCGCCCCTCCTCCTCCCGCTCCTGGTCGCGCTGATCCACGCTGGCCTTCAGGTACGCGCGTTCGGGTCGCGCGATGGCCAGGTCCGTGGCTCCGGCCCACGTCTCGAGCTGCTCCAGTCGGGCACCCCGCATGAGGAAGCTGGGGTCGCGGTCGGAGCCTCGCCACTCAGTGGCGGCCCGGGCAAGCCCTCGGTCCAGACGGAGGTCCTCTCTGGCGTCGTCGATCCATGCGCGGAGCCGCCCCCACGCGCCGAGCAGCGCCTCGTGGGCGATCTCCACAGTGGGTTCCCGGGTGGAGGGTTCCCGATCGAAGGTCAGGAGCCGGTGGGGTCCGAAGGTGTCCACGACGACGTCGATCGCCTCCTGTTCCACCTCCAGGGCGTCCAGCTCGGTCCGGGCGACGCGGCGCCGGGTGTCCTCCCTGCCCTCTCCGAGGGTGACCAACCGCAGGAACACCTGCTTGGTGGCCCGTCGGCCCGGCGGGTCGGTCGCCTCGTAGATGCGGTCGGCTCGCGCGGACAGGGCACCCGCGATCCCTCCGATCTCCCGGTACGCGGCGAGGGTCACCCGATCGTCGTGCCGACGTTCGAACAGCTCCGTGAGCGCGTACTGGAGGAGCGGGAGAGCGCCGGGCTGATGGGCGACGTCAGCGATCATCTCCGCCACCAGGCCGGGCTCGGGCCGGACGCCGACGCCTTCGGCCGGCCCTCGGATCGCTTGCTGGAGCTCGTCGGGGGTGAGGGGAGGAACCGCCTCGGTCCGTTCAGCGAGCAGCTCCCCGAAACGTGGGTAGAGGAGGGGACGGTCGTAGAAGTCTGCCCTGAGGGTCACGATGACGCGGAGCCGGCTCTCGGGGTCGGCTGCCGCGACGCGAAGCGACTCGAGGAACAGTTCCCGCTCCCGCTCGTCCCCGGTGAGCGTGAAGGCCTCCTCGAACTGGTCGACCACGAGCACGACCTCCGCTTCACCGGGGGCGACGAGATCGGCCGCCTCGAGCAGTCCCCGGGACCCTGACTCGAGCCGGTCGTGCAGGCGGGGCACCGGACGCACCGCGATCCGGAGGAGCGCGGCCTCGAGCTCCTCGATCGGGTGGGCCCCGGGGAACATCTCGGCGATGAAGGGATCCTCCGGGTTCCCCAAGGCCCCGTCCCTGATGGCCGGAACGAGCCCGGCGCGGACGACCGATGACTTCCCGCCCCCGCTCGGGCCGACGACGGCCAGGAACCTGGACCCGGTCCCGCCCTCCGTCAGCCTGGTGACGAGGCGCCTGGTGAGCTCCCCTCGCCCGAAGAAGTCGTGGGCGTCGGCCTCAGTGAACGCCCGGAGGCCCTTGTAGGGGTTCCGCTCGTCGACCCGGTGAGGAGCGGCGATCGCCGTAGGTTCGAGGGCCCTGCGGGCCGCCAAGGCGAGCGCATCGGCCCCCGGTGCACCCGTCCCGGCCTCCGCCCTCTCGGCGAGCTCCGCGAAGGACGGTTCGTCCGGCAGCAACCGCTTGGCCAGGCCGGCCAGCGCCCGGACGTCCTCCGAGGGGTCCGGGGCGGGGCGAGCGCCGGTCAGGAAGTCCCCGAGATAGGCGTTCCCCTCCGGGTCGAAGAGGATGTTGGACGATCCAACGTTCCCGTGTGCGACGCCCTGGCGGTGGGCAAACGCGAGGGCCAAAGCGATCTGCTCGACGACGCGAAGGGCCGGGACCCGCTCCAGCGGCTCCCCTCTCTCCTCGAGGGCTCGAAGGCTCCCCCCGCGCAGATACCGAGCCACGACGTAGGCACGACCGGGCTCCCGCCAGTAATCGTAGATCGGGGCGATGTGCGGATGCTCCAGCGCGGCGACCGCTTGGGCATCCGGTTCGAAACGACGGACGAACGCCGGGTCGGCGGCGATCGCTTCGTGGAAGATCTTGACGGCCACGTCGCGTTCCACGTGGGGCTGGATCGCACGGAAGACGACCCCGGTGGGTCCGTCGTCGATCTTCTCCAGCAGCCGGTAGCCGCGGAGCGGCTCTCCCCGCAGTTCGAGTCCGGAATCTTGCTTCAGGATCCGTTCCTGAAGCCTCATGAGCTCGGGCGACGGATCGACGCCCAGCTCGTCGGCCAGGATCTCTCGCGCTCGCTGGAAGGCGTTGAGGGCTTCGGCCTGGCGTCCCTCTCGGTAGAGGGCCAGCATCAGCAGTCCCCAAAGCCCTTCCCTCCACGGGTGGCGTGCGAGCAGGGCCTCCAGTTCCCCTATCGCCCGGGCCTGAGCCCCACTCGCCAGGAGCCCTTCGATCCTGTCCTCCTGAGCCTCGAGTCGAAGCTCATCGAGCCGGGCGGCCTCGGCCAGCAGCGAGGGCTGGTCGGCGAGGTCGGCAAGTGCCGGTCCCCGCCACAGCGCCAGGGCGTCGTCGAGGGTGCCGACCGCGATGTTTGGATCCACCGGGAGGGCCTTCTTCGCGTCCCTCATCAACGCGTCGAACCGGGTGGCGTCCAGCTCGGAGGACTCGAGCCTCAGGCGGTAGCCGGGTACCTGGCTCTCGATCCGGTCGCGGCCGAGGGCCTTCCGGAGGTGCGAGACATAGGTCTGGATGATGTTCCGGGCCTTCTCCGGCGGTTCGTCCCCCCAGATCTCATCGACCAGGGTGTCGGCTGGCACCAGCTGGTTCGCCCGGAAGAGCAGATGCGCGAGGACCGCGCGCTGCTTCGGTCCGCCGAGGGGGACCGGGCCGCCCCCGGCGTCCACCTCGAGCGGCCCCAGGACGCGGAACTGCATCCTGCCCCCGTACACGCGCGGCGCCGGCCGCGTGGGGAGGAGCGCTCGCATCCGCTCCGCGACGTCGCCCTCCTCCGAAACGATCGCCAGGACCCGCACGGGATCTGAGAGCCCCTTGAGGTGCAGCTCGCCCCGATCGAGGTACCGAACGCCCTCGACCGTGCGGGCCAGGTGAACGAGGCTCTGGCTGCCAAGGATCTCGCCCGGACCGGCCTCGCCGCACAGCCTCGCCGCGAGGTTCAGGGCCCCGCCCCGGTACCCCCCCTCGACCGCCACGGCCTCACCTGCATCCAGCCCGATCCCCACGGGGAGGGGGAGATCCGGAGCCTCCATCGTTGCCTCGAGAAGGAGGGCCTGTAGCTCGACCGCCGCCCTGATGGCTTGACGGGGGGAACGGAACACCACCAGAGCCTCGTCTCCCCGCAGCTCGATCACGGATCCGTCCCGAGCCTCCACATCGTCGCGAACGATGTCGGCGAACCTGGCCGCGAGCCTGGCGGCCGCCTCATCGCCGCGCTCCTGGGTGAACGAGGTGTATCCGCGAACATCCGCGATCAGGAATGCCCTGATCTCCTCGGCCGTATCGCCGGGAGCCGAGCTCGGTTCCGCCTCGCGGACACGCGTCCGGCCCGATCCCTGGGAAGCCTGCGCCCTCGGCCCCATACGGCCGAGTATCGACCCCTGGGGTCCCGGGCGCCAGACCCCGGCGTCGTGCTGTCGCTTGGTCACGGACTCCAGTCTCGAGCGAGGCGCTTGAGAACGGCTTGAAAGAGGGTTCCAGCCGTTCTCAAGTCTCCTCCGCCACCCTCGCACCGTGGTCCTCATGGAGGCGGCTCGAAAGGTGGCCTCACCTCATGGGCGGACTGGAGAGGAGGTTTGCTATGTCGACACAGAAGGTCAAGCGCGATCCGGGATCGGTGGATCGGCAGCCGGCGCCTCGGCTGCGCCCCGGAGTGGGGAGGAAGGCCGGAGCGTTCGCCGTGGCGGCGGCGATCGGCCTTGTTGCGTGCTCTGGTCCTGGCGAAACACGCCGGGCAGAGGACGGGACAACCGCGGGACCCGCTGAAGCTCCGACGACGACGGCCGAGGAGGTCGTGCCGGAGGTCGACTACCTGATCGACCTGAGCACTGGCGAGACGACGCCGCTGCCCAGAGCCATCCTCCGATCGCACCGCACCGGACGCACGCACTTCCCGCCCCCGGGTCAATATGCGGCCTCCCCCGATGGATCCCGGCTGGCCTACCGGGGGAAGGGCGAAGATGGGAGCCTTCAGATCTTCATCGCCGGTATCGACGGCACCGGGGTCCGCCAGGTGACGCACGATCCCGTCGGTGCCGTGACGCCCGCTTGGTCACCGGACGGCAGCACGATCGCCTACCAGCGTCGCGGCAGCGGGGAAGACGGCAACATCCACGTGCTCGACGTGGCCACGGCCGAATCCACGCAGGTCACCGACGAGCCCCGGCCGTGCCGTGTCTGTTACCTGCAGCCCGTGTTCACGCCGGACGGCTCCTCG
>DATLFF010000345.1:0-3257 GCA_035524915.1 Gemmatimonadota bacterium
ACGCCACGATGCCGAAGCCGACCACCGCCCCCCGGTTCACGAGGAGGCGCGCGCGCGGCGACACGTCGGGCCGGATCGAGAGGATCAGGTTGTGGCCGGCGAAGGAGCCCGCCACCAGGAGCGTCGAGTCCACGGTCGAGAGGATCGCCGAGACGAGCGCCCCGGCGAAGAGCACGAAGAGCGCGGTCGGCAGATACCGCTCGGCCTGGAGGATCAGCACCTGGTCGGGGTCGGCGAGCCCCGGAAGGAGCACCGCCCCGGCCAGCCCCGCCAGGATCGGCAGGATCCCGATGGCGATGAACAGCACGCCGCCCGCGATCGTGCCGGCCCGCGCGATTCCCGGCGTCCGCGCCGCCAGGGCCCGGGCGATCAGCTCCTGCGCCACCAGCGAGCCCACCACCGGCACCGCCCACCGCTCGACGTGCGCCAGCCACGGCACCTCGGGCGGCAGGATCGCCAGCCGCTCGGCCGGCACCCGCGAGAGCGCTCCCGCGTCGCCCGCCAGCGTCACGGCCACCGCGAGCGCCACCAGACCCGCGACCAGGACCGCTCCCTGGACCATGTCGCTGACCGCGTCCGCCATGAGCCCGCCGGCCATCGTGTAGACGATGACGACGACGGCCGCCAGCGTGATCGTGACGGTGGGATCCGCCCCCGAGACCGCGGAGAGGACCTGGCCGAACGCCCGCACCTGGGCCGCCGCCCAGAGGACCGACGTGGGGATCGCCAGGAGCACGAAAAGCCGCTCGATCCCGACGCCGTAGCGGTCGCGGAACAGGTCGGCCACGGTGACGTACGCGCGCCGCCGGAGGGGCGCGGCGTAGAGGATCCCGACCAGGACGACCGCGACCCCGTAGCCCAGAGGGTACGTGGTGGCCGCCACCAGCCCCCGCCGGTACGCCTCCCCCGCCGCGGCCAGGCAGGTCTCGGCGCCGAACCAGGTGGCGAACACGCTCGCGGCCACGATCGTGGGCCCGAGCTTTCGCCCGGCCACCAGGTAGTCGTCCTCGGTCCGGATCCGGCGGGAGTACCAGAAGCCGAACGCGACCTGGGCGACGAGGTAGGCGAGGACCCCGAAGAAGACGGGGCTCATGGGCGCGGGGCGCCCTCCGATTCCCGGTCCGCGCCGCCCGGGCCGCCGTCCGCCTCCGGGCGCGCGCCTCCGTCGGCCTCCGGGCCCGCACCGCCGTCGGCCCGTCGCGCGGCCTCCCGCTCGGCGGCCTCCTGCTGGCGCCGCCACATGGCGGCGTAGACGCCGCCCGAGTCCACCAGCGCGTCGTGCCGCCCGCGCTCCACGATCCGTCCGCCGTCCAGCACCAGGATCTCGTCGGCGTCGACCACGGTGGAGAGCCGGTGGGCGATCACCAGCGTGGTCCGCCCGCGGGCGATCTCGTCCAGGCTCGCCTGGATCTCCTTCTCGGTCCGCGTGTCGAGGGACGACGTGGCCTCGTCGAACATGAGGATCGGCGGGTCCTTGAGGATCGTCCTGGCGATCGCCACCCGCTGCTTCTCGCCGCCCGAGAGCTTGAGTCCCCGCTCCCCCACCTTCGTCTCGTATCCCTCGGGGAGGGACGCCACGAAGTCGTGGATCCGGGCCGCCCGCGCGGCCCGTTCGACCTCGGCCGGCGTCGCCGCGGGCCGGCCGTACGCCACGTTGTGGTAGATCGTATCATTGAAGAGAACCGTGTCCTGGGGGACGATCCCGATCGCCGCCCGGAGCGACTCCTGGGCGACCTCGCGGACGTCCTGCCCGTCCACCCGGATCGCGCCGCCGGTCACGTCGTAGTAGCGGAACAGGAGCCGCGAGATGGTCGACTTCCCGGCCCCGCTGGGCCCCACGATCGCCACCCGCTTCCCGGCGGGGACGGCGAAGGAGACGTCCTCCAGGATCGAGCGGTCGGGGTTGTAGGAGAAGGAGACGCCATCGAAGACGATCTCGCCCCGCGACACGTCGAGCGGCGGCGCGCCGTCGGTGTCGGCCACCTCCACGCCCTCCTCCAGCAGCGCGAACATCGCCTCCATGTCGACCAGCGACTGCCGGATCTGGCGGTATACGAAGCCGAGGAAGTTGAGCGGCTGGTAGAGCTGGATCAGGTACGTGTTCACCAGCACGAAGTCGCCGATCGTCAGCTCTCCCGCGGCCACCCCGCGGGCGGCCATCAGCATGAGGAAGGTCAGCCCGATCGCGATCACCAGCCCCTGCCCGATGTTCAGGAACGAGAGCGTGGTCTTGGTGCGGACGGCGGCCCGCTCGTAGGCCTGGAGCGAGCGGTCGTAGCGCTCGGCCTCGTAGGATTCGTTGCCGAAGTACTTGACCGTCTCGTAGTTCAGGAGCGCGTCCACCGAGCGGGCGCTGGCCTCGGTGTCGATCTCGTTCATCTCTCGCACGAACTTGGTCCGCCACTCGGTGACGGCGATGGTGAATCCCACGTAGAGGACGATCGTCACCAGCGTGACCGCCGCGTAGGAGATCGAGAACATCCCCCACAGGATGGCGGTGACGAGCGCGATCTCGAGCAGCGTCGGCAGGATGTTGAACAGCATGAACGAGAGCAGGAACTCGATGGCTCCGGTGCCGCGCTCGATCACGCGGGCCACGCCGCCGGTCCGCCGGTCGAGGTGGAAGCGGAGCGAGAGCCGGTGGAGATGGCGGAACGTCTCTAGCCCCACTCGCCGGATCGCCCGCTGGCCCACCTTGGCGAAGAGCGCGTCCCGGAGCTCGGCGAACGCCGCGGAGAGGATCCGCACGATCCCGTAGCCGACGATCAGGGCGACCGGCACGGCGATGGCCGCGCCGGGGGCCTCCGGGGCCAGCACGTCCACCGCGCGCTTGTAGAGGATCGGGACCCAGACGGTGGCGAGCTTGGCCAGCAGCAGGCAGAAGAGCGCCAGGACCACGCGGGCGCGGAGCCCGCGCTCGCCCTTCGGCCACAGGTAGGGCAGGAGCGTCCGGATCGCGGTCCACTCGCGGCGTCCGCTGACTCGGGCGGTGGCGGGCGGGTGGTGAGGCGTCAAGGGCCGGCCGCGCGCTTCGGGAGGGTGCCGGAGAGGTTCGCCCGCGGGTGCAGGACGGCCAGGATCAGCGCTCGAACAGCGTGGAGACCGGAATCCGGAGGCCCGGCATGACGTCCGCCCCGTCCAGCTCGCCGTCGGTCTCCACCAGGCGGATGTCGTCGCGAGAGCGCCAGACCGTGACCGTGCGGGTGCCGGGGTCGACGACCCACGCGAGTCGGGTCCCGGCGTCCAGATAGTCGCGG
>DATLFF010000346.1:0-4547 GCA_035524915.1 Gemmatimonadota bacterium
TCCGCCGCCAGCGATGCCGGGAGATCCGGCACCGCCAGCCATGTGCCATCCTTCGACGCGGCAACGGCCCCCTCCGCGCCCATCGTGACGACAGCCAGGGCCGGCCCCGCCTCGACCAGCGCCGCCGCCGCCTCCGCCGCCACTTCCGCGCTCGCGATCCGTCGCCCGAGCAGCCGCTCGGCCTCGTGGACGTTCGGCACCAGCAGGTCGGCCTCCTCCGCCGCCAGCCGCAGCGCCTCGCCGTCGGTGTCCGGCACGAACCGGTGGCCGCGCCCGCGCGCGAGCGCGCCGATGCGGGCGAACGACTCCACCGGGAGCCCGGGCGGCAGGCTGCCGCAGCACGCCACCCAGGCGATCCGGCCCGCTGCCTCCGACGAGGCAAGCTCACGTCGGACGGCCTCCAGCAGCGCCTCCACTTCGGCTTCCCCGCCCGGCGGGCCGCGTGGGTTCAGCAGCAGCGACCGGCCCGTCTCCGCCTCGCGGACGCCCACGAACACCCGGGTCTCGCCGGCGATCCGCACCACGCGCAGCGCCGTCCCTTCCGCCGTCAGCGCGGCCTCCAGCTCCCGTCCCACCGCCCCTCCCAGCAGCGCCACCGCCACCGCCTCGGCCGGGCCACCCAGCGCACGCGCCGCGCGCACCACGTTGATCCCCTGCCCGCCCGGCCGGCGGCGGGGCTGCGTGATCCGGTTCGCGTCATCCCACGACAGGCGGTCCGCCCGGAAGAGCAGGTCGAGCGACGGATTGGGTGTCACGGTGATGATCAGCGGATCGCTCCCGCCCTCAATGCTTCGCCGCCACGCGGCCGAGGTCCGCGTCCGCGCCCGCCACCAGGATGGTGTCGGATTCCTTGAGCGGCGCGTCCGGGTCGGGGACCGGAAGGATCTCGTCCCGGAGCACGTCGTGGACGGCCAGCACGCTGATCCGGTAGCGGCGCGGCAGCTCGAGTTCGCGCAGCGATCGCCCTACCCACGCGTCCGGCACGGCCAGCTCCTGCAGGCTGAAGTCGCGCCCGAGCTGGATGTAGTTGAGGATGTCCGTGCTGACGATCCGTTCGGCCAGCCGGAGCGCGCTCTCCCGCTCGGGGAAGATCGTCTCCGTCACGCCGAGTTGATCCATGATCCGCGCGTGGTCGCGGGAGATCACCTTCACGTAGATCTCACGCACGCCCAGGTCCCGGAACGCCAGCGTCGAGAGCACGGACGCGGCCAGGTCGTCGCCGGTCGAGATGATGGCGGCGTCCGCCTCCTCGCCGCCCACGCTCCGCAGCACGTCCCGGTCCCGCCCGTCTCCGACAGCCGCGCGGGAGACGTGCGGCCCGATCCGGTCCACCGCGTCTGCCGCCGTATCCACGGCGGCGACGTCGTGGCCCTTCAGGTGGAGCGACTCGGCCACCCCCGCGCCGAAGTTGCCGAGCCCCACGACGACGAAACGCTTCCGCTTCGGCTGCTTCATCCGATCACGACCTCTTCATAGGAGTACCGCACCAGGGCGGTCCGGCCGACGCGCCGCGCCAGGGCGGCCGCCAGGACGAGCGGCCCGACCCGGCCGACGTACATGAGTATGATGGTGAGCCACCGGCCGCTCGTCGACAGGTCCGGCGTAACCCCCAGTGACAGCCCGACCGTGTTGAACGCGCTGACCGCTTCGAACATGTGGTCCAGGAACGGCGCGCCCCCGTGCGCCAGCCCGCCCAGCTCCGTGTGCGTATACCCGAAGATCGCCGCGGTGACCACGCCGAACGCGAGCACGAACAGGCCGACCGACCGCTGGATGGTCTCCTCCGGGACCGACCGCCCGCGCAGTGACACGACCTCGCTGCCGCGGAGCCGCGACCACGCCAGGAGGCCGATCAGCGCGAACGTCGTCGTCTTGATCCCGCCGGCCGTGGACCCGGGAGACCCGCCGATGGACATGAGGATCATCGTCAGGAAATTGGAGTCGTCGCCCGCGAGGGAGTATGCGATCGAGTTGAACCCCGCGGTGCGGGCCGTGGTGCTCATGAAGAACGCGTTCGTGAGCCGGTCCACGAGCCCCAGCCCGCCGAACGCGCCGCGCCACTCGAACCACGCGAACAGGACCGTCCCGCCGAGCAGCAGCGCGCCGGTCGACATGAGCACGATGAGCGTGTGCAGGGTCATCCGGACGTGGCGCTGCTGGCGCCACGCCTTCCGGCGGACGTACAGCTCCTCCAGGACGATGAAGCCCAGCCCGCCGCCGATCACGAGCAGCGCCATCGTGATCAGCGTGGCGGGATTCGACTGGAAGCCCATGACCGAGTCCGTGAACGTCGAGAACCCGGCGTTGCAGAACGCGCTGATCGCCTGGAACACCGCCGGCCACACGGCCCCGCCCCAGCCGAAGCGCGGGACCCACAGGATGTAGAGGACGATCGCGCCGATGGCTTCCAGCGCGAGGGTGAAGCGGATGATGTCGTAGGCGAGCCGCCGATGGTCCACCCGCTCGCCGATCTCGATCGCCGGGCCGGCCATGGTCTCGTGGCGGAGCGAGAGCCGCCGGCCGAGCGCGAGGATGATCACCGTGGTGAACGTGATCATGCCCAGACCGCCGAGCTGGATCAGGAGCAGCAGGTACGCCTGCCCCCACGTGCTGAAGTAGGTGGCCGTGTCCACGACGATGAGGCCCGTCACGCACACCGCGCTCGTCGCCGTGAACAAGGCGTCCAGCCAGCCGAGCGGCTCGCCCGTGTACAGCCCGGGAAGCGTTTTCAGCCCCAGCGTGCCGAGCAGCACCAGCGTCGCGAACGAGCCCAGGAACAGCTGCGGTGGCGTGAGGCGGTTCCATATCGACGGCGCTGCTGCCCCGACCGGCACGTCCCACCGATGGATCCAGTGGCCGCGCACCGTCATCGGCGCGCCCGGGGGCTCGATGGGGGACGGCGCATCAGGGGAGACTGAGGCGCCGGCCTTCATCAGGCAAGCGGAGGCTGTCCCGAAGCCCGGACGCGCGATACCATCGGACTTGGCGGACCCGGCGGACCCGGCGGACCCGGCCGGGCCGGGCGCACTGCGCAACAGCGGAGGACGGATGAAGGTCGCAAGCACCCACGTCGCGTTCTTCCTGAGTCAGGGCGAGACGCGTCGCAATATCGGCTCCCTGGTCCGGTACCTGGCCTTTCTGACGGGGGTGATCATCGTCTACTCCCTGATCTTCCACGTGATCATGGAGATGGAGGGGCAGGATCATTCGTGGCTCACGGGCGTCTACTGGACGCTCACGGTCATGAGCACGCTCGGGTTCGGTGACATCACCTTCACCTCCGACCTCGGCCGCGCCTTCAGCACGTTCGTCCTGCTCTCCGGCATCATGCTCCTCCTGGTCCTGCTGCCCTTCATCTTCATCCGCTACTTCTACGCGCCCTGGCTCGAGGCGCGGCTTCAGCAGCGGGCGCCGCGCCGCGTTCCGCCCGACACGGCCGGCCACGTCGTCTTCTGCGCCTGGGACGACGTCGCCCCGGAGCTGGTACGACGACTCCGCCTCCACCAGGTCCCCTGGTTCGTCCTCGAGCCCGACGCCGTCCGCGCCGGCCAGATGCGCGCCGACGGCCTCCCGGCCATCGCGGGCGCCATCGACGACGAGGAGACCTATCGCGCGGCGCGCGCCGATCACGCGGCGATGGTCCTGGCCAACCTGGACGACCCGACCAACACCAACATCACGCTGACCGTCCGCGAAGTCGCGCCCGACGTCCCGCTGATCGCGATCGCCACCGACGAGGACGCCATCGACGTGCTCGAGCTGAGCGGCGCCACGCACGTGCTCCCGCTCCGCCGCCAGCTCGGGGAGCAACTCGCCAACCGCGTCAACGCGGGCCACGCCCGCTGTCACATCATCGGCCGCTTCCACGACCTGCTGATCGGGGAGTTCCCCGTCCACAACACGCCCTTCCGGAACCGCACGGTGCGGGAGACCGGGCTCCGGCAGGCCACCGGCGTCTCGATAGTGGGGGTCTGGGACCGTGGCAAGCTCCAGCCGGTTCGCCCGGAGACCATGCTCACCGACTCCAGCGTCCCCGTCGTCGTCGGCACCCGCGACCAGATCGACGCGCTCGACGAGCTGCTCCTCATCTACGACGCCAACTTCAATCCCGTCGTCGTCATCGGCGGCGGCCGCGTCGGCCGCTCGGCCGCCCGCGCGCTCCGCGACAGCGGCGTGAAGGTCCACATCGTCGAGAAGCGGCCCGAGATGGCCGCCCGCATCGGGGACATCCCCGATCGGCTCATCATCGGCGATGCGGCCGACCGCAGTATCCTCGATCAGGCCGGCATCAGGGAGGCCCCCTCGGTCATGCTCACCACCCACGACGACGCGATGAACATCTACCTCGCCGTCTATTGCCGCCGGCTCAACCCCGAGCTCCGCATCGTCAGCCGGCTCACGCACGAGCGGAACATCGACGCGGTCATCCGCGCGGGCGCCGACCTCGTCCTCACCTACGCCGCGCTCGGCGCCGAGGCGATCACCGCCGTCCTCAAGCAGCGCGAGCTCATCCTCCTCGGCGCCGGCTTCGACCTCTTCCGCATCAG
>DATLFF010000347.1:0-4660 GCA_035524915.1 Gemmatimonadota bacterium
CCTCGACGCGCGGCCCACGGACGAGCCGGTCTTCTCGGCGGTCCTGCGCGACGCGATGACGCTGGACGGCCGCGACCCGACCGGGATCTACGCGGGCACCACCGGCGGGGACGTCCTCGCCTCGGCCGACGCGGGGGAGTCATGGGACCGGCTCCCGGCGCGGCTCCCGCGCGTCCTCTGCGTGCGGACGGCCTGAGCGGCCTCGGAACCACAGGTAGGCTGCGTCCGGTCACGCCCGGGGCAGGCCCGGGGAACCGCCCCCCCCTACCCTGGGGCGTGGAGCGCGGACGGCCGTGCCCCCGACCCCAGACAGGAGGTGCAACGTGACTCGGAGGATGTCTCGACCCGGCCGCGCGCTCGTGATCCCGGTGGTGGTCCTGGCCCTCGCGGCCCTGGCCCTCGTCCCCCCCGCGCCACTGGCGGCCCAGTCCGCTCCGCGCCCGGCGGACGACGACGCCCCGTGGGTCCTCTACGACGCCGTCGGCTACGGCGGGCTCGGCTTCGGCCTGGGCCTCGCGGCGGCGTGGGGCATGGAGAACGACTCCGGGTTCGGCCCACCGGGCGAGGCCCTGGTCGTCCTCGGCGTCGGGACGGTGGCGGGCATCGTGACCGGAGCGATCCTGGGGAGCCGCGCCGGGCACGCCGTGGCCGAGGGCCGGCCGCTCGGCACCGGCCACCGCGCCGCTACGCTCGCCGGACCGGTCCTGGCCGGTGGCACGCTGGGCGCCCTGGCCGCCATCCCCTTGATCAACGGCGAGGGCGAAGGGACCGCGCTGGGAAGCGACGAGCGGACCGTGGGGCTCCTGACGCTGGCCGGCTTTGCGGTCGGGTCGGTGGTCGCCTGGCGTCTCTCGGACGAGCTCCCCGTCCGAGGCGTCCAGGCCGGCCCGGCGGGGGACGGGGGATACCGCCTCCGCGTCCAGATGGAGCTCTGACCGCGCTGGGCGAGCCCGTCCGGGGCGCTAGGGCGACACCGAGTGCAGCTCGACCCCGCGCGCCTCTTCTTCGGCGCGCCGGAGCGAGTACTCGCTCTCGAACAGGAGCAGCGGCCGCTCGCGGTGGTCGAACACCAGCTTCCGCTGGGAGCCTCCACCCAGCCGGCGGATCTCGTCGTCGCTACCGGTGGCCCAGCGGGCGAACCGGTACGTCAGGGGCTCCAGCCGCGCGTCGGCGCCGTACTCGTGCTCGAGCCGGTGGAGCAGGATCTCGAACTGGAGCGCGCCGACCACCCCGACGATCGGCCGCGGGCCCCCGTCTTCCTCGTAGAGCACCTGCACCGCGCCCTCCTCGGAGAGCTGCCGCAGTCCCTGGTCCAGCTGTTTGCGCTTGAGCGGGGTCCTGGGATGCACGCGGGCGAAGCGCTCGGGCGAGAACCGGGGGATGCCGTCGAACTCGGGGCCCTCGCTCTCCGCCAGCGTGTCGCCAATCCGGAGCTCCCCCCGGTCGTGGATCCCCACCACGTCGCCCGCCACCGCCTCCTCCACGATCTCCCTGTCCTGGGCCATGAACTTGCGCGCGGAGTTGAGCCGCATGGACTTGCCGCTTCGCCGGTTCAGCACGGTCATGCCGGGCTCGAACAGGCCCGAGACGAGCCGCACGAACGCGATCCGGTCGCGGTGCTTCGGGTCCATGTTCGCCTGGATCTTGAAGACGAAGCCCGTCAGCTCGGGGTCGTCCGGTCGGACGAGCTCCCCTCCCGCCTCGCGCGGCGCGGGCGGCGGGGCCTGCTCCAGGAAGTACGCCAGGAACCGCTCCACGCCGAAGTTCAGGAGCGCGCTCCCGAAAAACGTCGGCGACACCTCGCCGGAGCGGATCGCCGCGTCGTCGTCGACGTCCGCGCCGGCGTGGTCGAGGAGATCCACCTCCTCGCGGACCCGCGCGAGCGAGGCCGCCGGAAACGCCGCGGCCGCCTCCGGCGAGTCGAGCGGGTACGCCTCGTCGGCGCCCCGGGTGGCGCCCCGATCCTCCGAGCGGCGGAAGCGGTGGACGAGCCCCGACCGCCGGTCGTACACGCCGAGCGTCTCCACCCCGTCCAGAACCGGCCACGTGACCGGCGCGCAGCGGATTCCCAGATCGGTCTCGACGTCGTCGATGAGCTGGAGCGGGGCCACACCGGCCCGGTCGCACTTGTTGACGAAGGTGAAGATGGGCAGACGCCGCATGCGGCATACGGCGAAGAGCTTCCGGGTCTGCTCCTCCACGCCGCGGCGGTTGTCGAGCAGCATGACCGCGCTGTCGGCCGCCACCAGGGTGCGGTAGGTGTCCTCCGAGAAGTCCTGATGGCCGGGGGTGTCCAGCAGATTGATCCGCCTGCCGGCGTAGTCGAACTGGAGCACGCTCGAGGTCACGCTGATCCCGCGCTCCCGCTCGACCTGCATCCAGTCCGAGGTCGCGTGCCGCTGGGCGCGACGCGCCTTGACCGTCCCCGCCTCCCGGATCGCCCCGCCGAAGAGGAGCAGCTTCTCGGTCAGCGTGGTCTTTCCGGCGTCGGGGTGGCTGATGATCGCGAACGTCCGGCGGCGGGCGGACTCGCGGATCGTGTATCCGGGGGTCGGTTCCATCATCGTACGGATCTGCGTCAGCGGGAGCAGGCCCTGCAGGTGGTGGTCTCGGGGAACGCCTCGAGCCGGGCGTGGGGGATCTCGCCCCCGCACGCGAGACACGTCCCGTACTTCCCCGACTCCATCCGCTCCAGGGCCCGCTGCAGGTCGGTGAGCCGCTGCTGCTCCCGGTCGCGAAGGTTCTTCGCCATGGCCTGGTTCTGGAGCTCGTCCATGCGCGAGAGCCGGCCGACCGTGCCGGGGTCGAGGTCGACCGGGAGCACGGTGTCCGCCGACGCCACCATCCGCGCGGAGAGCTGCGCGATCTCCTCGACGATCTCCGAGCGGAGGGCGTCGAGCTGATCGGCCGTGATGTGTTCGGATGGACTCATGTTCGCTCGGTTCCGAGGTATCAACGAAGACCCCCGCCGGAGAACCGGCGGGGGCATCGTTTTCGCGCGGCCGACCTGCGGCCGCGGGTGTCGCTCTACGCCGTAGTCGACGAAGCGCGCTTGACGTTCGCCGCCTGCGGGCCCTTGGGACCCTGCTCGACGTCGAACTCGACCTCGTCGTTTTCGCTCAGAGACTTGAAACCGTCACCGGCGATCGCCGAGAAATGGACGAAGACGTCCGGCCCGTTCTCCTGCTCGATGAAGCCGAAACCCTTCGCGTCGTTGAACCACTTTACCTTGCCCTTAGCCATTTTCGTTTTTTCCTTTGTTGTGTTCATAGCCCCCGGCTACCTGCCGGGGTCTTCCAGGGCCTCGGGCGGTCTCGCCATGAAAAAAGCGCCGCTCCCTACGGTGTTCCGTCGAGAGTCCGGCGCCACATTTTCGAGCGGTCGTTCCCTTGGACGTGTTCCTGAAAGCCTGTAGAGTATACACGATTCCGGGCGAACCATCCAGGGAAATCGAGGGCGGGGCCCGGCCCGCCGGTCCTACGTGGCCACGGATTCCGGTTCGACGTCGATGGCGCAGGTCCGGATCCGCACGATCTCGGCCTCCTCCTCGGGGAACCAGCGGCGCCGGAGCCGAAGCGCCACGCCCACCAGCGTGATGAGGACCGGCACCTCGACCAGCGGCCCGATCACCGCCGCGAACGCCGCGCCGTGGCCGATCCCGAAGGTGGCCACCGCCACCGCAATCGCGAGCTCGAAGTTGTTCGACGCCGCGGTGAACGACAGGCTCGTCGTCTTCGCGTAGTTCGCCCCCGCCTTCATCGACAGCCAGAACGCCACGAAGAACATGACGACGAAGTAGATCAGGAGCGGCACCGCGATCCACAGTACGTCCAGCGGCCGGTCGAGGATCGCCTCGCCCTGGAGCGAGAACATCACCACGATCGTGAACAGGAGCGCCAGCAGAGTGAGCGGCGAGATCTTCGGGACGAAGCGGGTCTCGTACCACTCGCGCCCGCGCGCGCGGAGGCCGATCCAGCGGGTCGCCATCCCGGCCAGGAACGGGATCCCCAGGTAAATGAAGACGCTGGTCGCGATCTCGCCCATCGTCACGTCGACGATCGCCCCCTCGAGCCCGAGGAGCCGCGGCAGGACGCCGATGAACAGCCACGCGTAGGCGGCGAAGAACAGCACCTGGAACACCGAGTTGAACGCCACCAGCCCGGCGGCGTACTCGGCGTCTCCCTCGGCCAGGTCGTTCCACACGATCACCATCGCGATGCACCGCGCCAGCCCGATCAGGATCACGCCCACCATGTACTCGGGGCGGCCGGCCAGGAACGTGACGGCGAGCAGGAACATGAGGATGGGTCCGACCACCCAGTTGAGCCCCAGCGAAATGGAGAGGATCCGCCAGTCACGGAAGACCCGCGGGAGCTCCTCGTACCGCACCTTGGCGAGCGGCGGGTACATCATGAGGATCAGCCCGGCCGCGATCGGGATCGAGGTGGTCCCGACCGACAGCGAGTCGAAGAACGACTCGACCCCGGGGACGAGCCGGCCCAGCGCCACGCCGGCCGCCATCGCGAGGAAGATCCAGAGCGTCAGGTAGCGGTCGAGAAACGCGAGCCGACCGGGGAGCGGTGGGGCTGCCGGGGCCGGAGCGGTCACGGGCTCGACTCCGCCGTCTTCCGGCCGCCGGTCCGCAGGTCGTCCGCGAACG
>DATLFF010000348.1:0-20226 GCA_035524915.1 Gemmatimonadota bacterium
TGAAGGAGCTGATCGAGGCGAAGAAGATCTACATCGCCCAGCCCCCCCTCTACCGCGTCTGGAAAGGAAGCAAGGAGGTCTACTGCTACGACGAGGAAGAGCGGGTGGAGGCGGTCCAGCGGCTCGGCGGAAACGGCGTGAACCTCCAGCGCTACAAGGGCCTCGGCGAGATGAACCCGGACCAGCTCTGGAAGACGACGATGGACCCGGAGTCCCGCACCATCCTCCAGGTTACGATGGAGGACGCCATGCAGGCCCACGAGTTGTTCCAGACGCTCATGGGCGACGAGGTGGAGCCGCGGCGGCAGTTCATCGAGAAGAACGCGAAGTACGTGAAGAACCTGGACGTGTAGTCTACAAATCTATTTGTAGAGGACGGTAGACCGGATGGCGATCGAGCAGGGACGGGAGCGGATCCTCCCGCGGTTCATCGAAGACGAGATGCGGGATTCGTTCATCGACTATTCGATGAGCGTGATCGTGTCGCGGGCGCTGCCGGACGTGCGCGACGGCCTGAAGCCGGTGCACCGCCGGATCCTCTACTCGATGTCCGAGATCGGGCTGGGTCCGGGACGGCCCTACAAGAAGAGCGCGACCGTCGTCGGAGACGTGCTCGGCAAGTACCACCCGCACGGCGACACGGCCGTCTACGACTCGATGGTCCGCATGGTGCAGACCTTCTCGCTGCGCTACCCGCTGGTGGACGGGCAGGGGAACTTCGGCTCGGTCGACGGCGACCGCGCGGCGGCCTACCGCTACACCGAGGCCCGGCTCGCCCCCATCGCGGCCGAGATGCTGGCCGACATCGACAAGGACACGGTCGATTTCGCGCCCAACTTCGACGATCGGCTGAAGGAGCCGACCGTCCTGCCCGCGCGGCTGCCGAACCTGCTGGTCAACGGATCCTCCGGGATCGCCGTCGGCATGGCCACCAACATCCCGCCGCACAACCTGCGCGAGGTGGTGGGTGGGCTCACCGCGCTGATCGACGATCCCGACACCGATCTGGACGGCCTGATGGCCCACGTCACCGGGCCGGACTTCCCGACCGGGGGGTTCATCCTCGGCGACGAGGGGATCCGCGAGGCGTACGAGTCGGGCCGCGGACGCGTCGTGATGCGGGCGCGGGCGATGACCGAGATCAAGGCCAACGGCCGCGAGCAGATCGTCATCACCGAGATCCCCTACCAGGTCAACAAGACCAGGGTGATCGAGCAGATCGCCGACCTGGTGCGGGCCAAGAAGGTCACCGACATCTCGGACATGCGGGACGAGTCCGACCGCGACGGCATGCGGATCGTGATCGAGCTGAAGACCACCGCGCAGAACGCCGAGGTGGTCCTCAATCAGCTGTACACCTCGACCCAGCTCCAGTGGACGTTCGGCATCATCAACCTGGCGCTGGTGGACGGTGTGCCCCGCGAGATGGGCCTCAAGGAGATGCTCGAGCACTTCCTGGAGCACCGCCACGAGGTGATCGTGCGCCGCTCGCGGTTCGAGCTGGCGCAGGCCGAGGAGCGGCTCCACATCGTGGAGGGCCTCCGGATCGCGGTCGACCACATCGACGAGGTGGTGGCGCTGATCCGGGCGGCTGTGGATACCGACGCGGCCCGCACCGGCTTGATGGAGACGTTCGGCCTCTCCGAGCGGCAGGCGCAGGCGATCCTCGACATGCGCCTGGCGCGCCTGACCGGCCTCGAGCGGGAGAAGCTGGAGGCGGAGTACAAGGAGCTGGCGGCGACGATCGCGCGGCTCAAGGAGCTCCTGGCCTCGCGGCCCATGCGGATGGCGCTGATCCGGCAGGAGCTCGTCGACATCGCGACGAAGTACGGCGACGAGCGGCGCACCACGATCATACCCGGCGGGGGCAGCTTCTCGATGGAGGACCTGATCGCGCAGGAGGACATGGTCGTGACGATCAGCCGCGCCGGCTACATTAAGCGGATCGCGGCGTCCACCTACCGTCGACAGCGGCGCGGGGGCCGCGGGATCACCGGGATGGGGACCAAGGAGGACGACTGGATCGAGCGGCTCTACGTGGCCAACACCCACGACTACCTCCTCATCTTCACCGATGCGGGGCAGTGCCACTGGCTCAAGGTCTACGACATCCCGCAGGGCGGGCGGGCGAGCCGCGGCCGGCCGATCGTGAACGTGCTGCAGCTGGAGCCGACCGACCGCGTGGCCGACGTGATCCCGGTGCGCGAGTTCGACGACGCCCACTCGGTGGTGAGCGCGTCCGAGAAGGGGATGGTGAAGAAGACCGTGCTGTCGGCCTACGGCAACCCGCGGCGGGGCGGCATCATCGCCATGAAGCTGAACAAGGGGGACCGCGTCATCAGCGCGCAGCTGACCGACGGATCGAACGACATCGTCCTGGCCACCCGCAAGGGACAGGCGATCCGGTTCCACGAGGACGAGGTCCGCGACATGGGCCGCGACACCATGGGGGTGAAGGGAATCACGCTCCAGGGGAAGGACGACGGGGTCCTCGACATGGTGGTCGTCAAGAACGAGAATAACGCGCTCCTGGCGGTGACGGAGAACGGCTACGGCAAGCGCTCCTCGATCCGCGATTATCGCGTGACCCACCGCGGCGGCAAGGGGATCAAGACGCTGAACCCGACCGAGAAGACGGGCCCGCTGGTGGCGGTGAAGGAGGTCGTCGAGCAGGACGAGCTCATGATCGTCTCGACGGGCGGGATTGTCATCCGGCTCCCGATCCTGGGCATCCGGGTGATGGGCCGGGCCACGCAGGGGGTGCGGCTGATCAACCTGGACGCGGGGCACAAGGTGGCGGACGTGGCACGTGTCGTGCTTGAAGACGAGGTAGAAGCTCTGGCACCGGGGGCCTCGGAGGAGGAAGGGGACCAGGAGGAGCTCGCCCTTGAGGAGGGCGTCGGGGAGGAGGAATGACCATCTTCTCCCACAAAAGGAGATAATCGCTCTGGAACTTGCCACACAGCCCGCACCGGGGCGCGTAGCGTCCGAGGGTTTCATCCTCGTCGTCGACGACGATCCGTCGATTTGCGACACTTTGACTACCATGTTGCAGTTCAAGGGGTTCCGGACGGCGGTGGCCCGGACCGGCCGCGAGGCCCTCGACATGGCCCGCCAGAGCCCGCCGGACCTGGTCCTGCTGGACGTCATGATGCCCGAGATGGACGGGCTCGAGGTGTGCCGCGAGTTGCGAGAGGACGAGCGGCTGTCCGACGTCCGGGTGCTCATGCTCACGGCCCGCAACGGCCGCCAGGACGTGGTCCGGGCGCTCGAGGCCGGCGCCAGCGACTACGTCACCAAGCCGTTCTTCATCGACGAGCTGGTCGCGCGCATCAAGACCAACCTCGAGGTGAAGCGCTACCACGACGACCTGGCGGCGATGCTCCGCATCACGCAGGCGGTCTCCTCGTCGCTGGACATCGACACCGTGCTGTTCACGATCGTGTGCGAGCTGGCCGACACGGTCCAGTCCGACCGGGCCTCCCTCATCAAGATCGTAGACGAGAAGAGCGGCTACGTCGTGTCCACCCGGGACGACCGGGAGATGCGGAACTTCCAGATCGACCTGGACGCCTATCCCGAGATCCAGGTGGCCGCGAGGGAGCGTCGCATCGTGGTGATCAACGACTCCAGCGCCGACGCGATCACCTCCGCGGTGTCCGCGCGGCTCCCCTACCGCAAGTCGATCATGATCGTTCCGCTGGAGGTCCAGCACGAAGACCTGGGCCGCTATGTGCTCCTGTCGTCGCGCGCCTACCGGCCGTACACGGAGTCGGAGGTGAAGTTCGCGCAGGTGGTGGCGAGCGCCGCCGCCAACGGGCTGGCCAACGCGGCGCTCTACGAGCAGGCCGAGATCGACAACCAGCGGCTCACCCGGCTGGCCAACACCGACGACCTCACCATGCTCTTCAACCACCGCCACTTCTACCAGCGGCTGGAGGAGGAGTACAAGCGGGCGGAGCGGTACGGCTCCGATCTCGCGCTGATCCTGATGGACCTCGACCACTTCAAGCAGGTGAACGACACCCTGGGGCACCAGCGCGGCGACGCGGTGCTACGGGAGCTGGCCACCGTGCTCCACCGCACCATCCGCGAGACCGACCTGCTGGCGCGCTACGGCGGCGAGGAGTTCGCGGTACTGCTGCCCGAGACGAACCTGGCCGGCGGGTTCCAGCACGCCGAGCGGCTGCGCCGGCAGGTGAAGGCCCACTACTTCGAGGCCCTCCAGGGGAAGCCCCTCTCGGTCTCCTGCGGCGTGGCGTGCCTGCCCTTCAGCACGGAGGGTTTCAAGGCCCCGCGGCACCGCCAGGACGCGCTGATCGCGTGGGCCGACCAGGCGCTCTATACCGCCAAGCGCGGCGGGCGCGACCGCTCCGTCACCTCCGAGGCGCGCACCACGCCCTCCGAGTGAGCGCCGGGGCCGCCGTCGCGGTGGCGGCGCTCGCGGCCATCGCCGCCGCGGCGGTGGTCCTCTGGCTGGCCGTCGGCTGGCTGGGAGCCTGGCGGCTGAACCATCCGCCGGCCGCCCGGGGCCCCCGCTCCGAGTTCACGTTCACTCCCCTGGAAACCGACGTCCCGCACGAGATCGCGCGGTTCCGCGCCGCCGACGGCCCGGAGCTCCACGGGTGGTTCCTGCCGCGGCCGGAGTCGTCCCGCGTGATCCTGGCGATGCACGGCTACCGGGGCGAGATGTCGCAGGTCCTCGGGATCTCGACGCTGCTGTGGCGGGCCGGCTGGAACGTCCTCCTGTTCGACTTCCGCGGCCGCGGCCGGAGCGATCCCGCGCCGATCTCGATGGGGGTGTGGGAGACGGCCGACCTGGCCGCCGCGCTGGAGTGGATCGAAGCCCGGGTGGAGGAGCCGCGCGTGGCGCTGTTCGGCTTTTCGATGGGGGCGGTGGTGGCGCTCCTGGCGGGCGCCCACCCGCGGGTGGGGGCGATCGTGGCGGACAGCGCGTTCGCGTCCCAGCGGGACGTGCTCGAGCACTTCGCCGAGCGGGACGGGGCCCGGCTCCTCGGTGGGCGGCTCGACGGGCGCCGGTTCCTGCCCGCGGTCGAATGGTGGCACCGGCGGCGCGGCAAGCCTCCGTTCGACGCGATCGCGCCGCTCGCGGCAGTGGCCGGGCTGGACGGGACCCCGGTTCTCCTGATCCACGGTCGTCGAGACACGGTCGTGCCGGTCGAGCAGGCGCGGCGGCTGGCCGAGGCGGCCGGATCGGCCGAGCTGTGGGAGGTGGAGGAGGCGCAGCACTGCGGCGCCTACTTCGTCGACCGCGGGGCCTACATGGGGCGGGTGACGGCGTTCCTGGACCGCGCGATGCCGCCGGGGGCGGCCTGAGCGCCGTGGCGGTCCGGCTCTTCGGTCCGGCGCGCGAGGCGGCGGGGTCGGAGCGGGTCGCGGTGGAAGTGCCGGGGGGCGCCACCGCCGCCGATGTCGTGTCCGCGCTCGAGGCGCGCTACCCGGCCCTGGCGGGGCTCCTGCCGCGGTCCCGGGTGGCGGTGAACCTGGAGTACGTGGACGGGGACACCCGGCTGGGGCCCGGCGACGAGGTGGCGATCCTGCCGCCGGTGGGAGGCGGATGAGACGACCCCGGGCCGGCGGCCGATGTGGCACCCGCCGCCTGGCACCGCCAGCCGTCGAGTGCTGCCCGCGGATTTTCGAGGGAGGATGAAGAGTTTCTACGAAATCTCCGAGGGTCCGCTCTCGCTCGAGGCCGCCGCCTCACGGGTGGCCGACCCGTCCGCGGGAGCCCTGGCCGCGTTCTGCGGCACCACGCGCAACTCCTTCGACGGCAAGGATGTGGACCATCTCGAGTACGAGGCCTACCGCCCCATGGCGGAACGGGTGATGGCGGAGATCGGTATGGAAATTGCCACTCGATGGCCCTCGGTCACCGGGATCGCGATCGCGCACCGGACCGGCCGCGTGGACGTGGGCGAGCCGAGCGTGATCGTGGCGGTCTCGGCACCCCACCGGGAGGCGGCGCTCGCCGCCTGCGGGTGGGGGATCGACCGGCTGAAGGAGATCCTTCCCGTCTGGAAGAAGGAGGTCTTCACCGACGGGGAGGTGTGGCGCGAGAACCAGCCTCGAGGAGGTGAGCCGCCGTGATGGACGCCGCCGGATGTCGGACCCGCATGACCGCGGGGGACCTGGAGTTCCTGGTCCAGGCCCTGGGCGAGGATCCCGACGACCGCGCGCCCCTGGAGGAGCTCTCGCGCGACCCCGAGGCGCTCGACCGGCTGCTCGACGACCCCCGGCTCTTCGCGCGGCTGCTCGAGGCCCCCGCGCTCCTCCACGTCTCGCCCTGGTTCTTCTATTACGTCCTCGTCCGCCGCACCTTCCTCGACCACGGCATCGAGCGCCGTCGCGCCGCCGACTACGTCGGGGCGCTCCTCTCCTACCATCTGCAGAAGCGGGGGGACCGGCCCCGGCAGGGCGGCGGGGTCTACCTGGTGGACCTCGTCCACGCCATGCGCGAGGCGCGCACACCGTGGGACGCGTTCGCGCTCCAGACCGAGATCGGCGACGTGGCCCTGTGGCTGACGGGCCTGTTCCCCGACTGGGTCTACTACCGGCGGACCTACGGCCGGCGGCCGGTGGACCTCGAGTACTACGAGGCGATGGGGAGCCGGTCCTGGTCGGCGGCGGCCAGCAGCGAGACCGCCGGGCGGCTCGACCTGGGCGAAGTGCTGGACTACATGGCGGAGCGCTTTCCGCTGATGCGCCAGGCGCTGAACGACCTGGTCGACGAGCACCTCCACCTGGCCCCCCGGCCGGGCTCGGTGTCGGGGCTCTGCCGTCAGGCGCTGTGGCGGGTGACCAACTGATGGCGCTCCTGGGCGAGCTGCAGCGGGTGTTCGAGAACACCTACGACCGCGCGGCGGGAGTCGATCTCGAGGCGTGCGTGGTGGGCCCGCGGCGCTGCGCCGAGCTGGTGGCGCGCTCGACGGGGCCCGGCGCGGAGGAGATGTCCGGGTGGGCCCGGTTCTTCTACTACCTGGACGGGCCGGACCTCCGGCTCGCGCTCTTCTTCGCCGACGAGATGATCGCGGCGCTGGAGGCCGCGGACCCGCGGCGCGCGATCTCCGAGTCGAACGTGCTCCCCTTCCTGATCCTGGCCGAGGAGGCCAGCCACGCGCTCCACACCACGTTCGCCTTCGACGAGGGTGGGGCCGAGCGAGTGCGCGGCGAAGCCTTCCTGGCCGAGCTCGAGCTGCTGGCCCGGATCGACGCCTACCTGCTTCTCCGCCACTTCGTCGCGGCGCACGCCGGGGCCCTCTCGCCGTCGGACCGCCGCTGGATCCGGCATCAGGCGATCGAGCGATGGGACGTGGCGTACGACGACCCGCGGCTCGAATCCCGCTACCGGTCGGCGGCCCGCCATGCGGCGGCGTTCGTGGACCGCCTGGACAGCCTGGGTCCGGACGACCGGATCGCCGAGCTGCGCCGGTTCCGGCGGCTCCCGCGGGGATCGAAGTTCGCGCGGATCGAGTCCGGGGGCTAACCCTCGACCTGGAACAGCGGGATCCCCGGAAGGTCCGCCGTCCGGATGTGCAGCAGCCGGGATCCGTATCGGGCGTTCAGCGCGTCGATCAGGCGGTTCACCAGCACCCCGTTCGCCTTGGCCGTGAACCGGGCGCCGTCCAGACTGAACGCCTGGCCCTCCGGCCACTCGGCTGTGAGCCGGATCCCGTCCGACACCACGCCGACCTGAGCGAGCTCCACGACGAAGTCCGCCACGTCGACCAGCGCCAGGTTCCGCGCGATGGCCACCTCGGCGATGGCCGCGTTGTAGCCCGCGACCGCGGCCGTCACCTCCTCGAACTCGGCGGCGTTCAGGACCATCCGGTCGGGAAGAGGCTCTCCCGTCCCGCCGGCTGCCACCGGGATCCCGATGCCGGCTTTCAGCAGGGGAAGCGCGAAGGAGGTGACCCGGTCGGCCGGCTGCAGTGGCCCGTTCGGTCCGATCAGCGGCATCGGTCGATCCACCGCCACCACCAGCGTGTCGCCTGTGACCGGGTCGACGACCTCTTCGAAGACCCGGATCGTGACCGTCTCGCCCGTGACCGGGTCGATGACGTGGGGGGGCACGGAGCTCAGGAGCGGTGAGAGCGCCAGCTCGGGGAGGTTGAACAACACCACGTCGCCGGTCGTGGCCAGCAGGTCGTCGACCAGCGCCTCGTAGGCCAGCCGGAACGTCCCCACGCTGGTCGGCAGGCCGGGGGCCAGCGCGGGATCCCCGCCCTGCGCGGCGAAAAGCAGGACGTCCGCGGTGCCCGCCCACAGGAGCACCAGCGTGGCGTCGAGCTCGGCGACCTGCGCCGCGGCGGTGCCGCGTCCGCGGAGGACCACGTCGAAGAACGGGTTGCCGAGCCGCGAGGTGGCGGAGCCGCGGGCGGTCCGGATCTCCTCGATCAGGGCGAACGGGACGCCCAGGTTGCCGTAGGGTACGGGGTGGTCGGCCTCGAGGGGCGGCCCGCCGCGCGGCAGCCGCTCGAGCGCCACCACGGGGAACGGCTCCACCAGCGCGAGGCGGCCCCCCTCGATGTCCAGGATGCCGAAGCCGGGGCCCGCGATCAGGGGCTGGACGAAGTCCGGATTGCCCGCGGCTCGAAAGACGAAGAGCGCCGGGACCGATGCGGCCTGGCCGGTCTGGTAGAGCGCGTCGTCCATGGCGCCGGCGGCGAAGCCGTCCCCCACGGCGACCACGCGCGAGAGGTCCAGCGGGTCGGACCGTCCGGCGGGATCGAGCGAGGACGGAGAGCGGTCGCAGGCCGCCACCGCGATCAGCAGGGCGAGCGCGGACCGGCAAAGCCGGGCGAGTGGGACCTGCCGCCGGGGCCCCGGCCTCACGACTCGACTCCGGGCTCCTCCTCGAGCCCCTGCTCGATCATCTCGTTCTGCCGCTCGACCCGGTCCAGGCAGTCGCGACAGACGTGGAGACCCGCGACGCGCGGGTCCTCGACCAGATCCTTCTCGGCGCCGCAGCGGTAGCACGCCTCGTCGAACACCGGATCCTCGCGCAGGGTTCCGCTCACGGTCGCTCCTCGACCGGCAGGCCGGCCGCCCTCCAAGCGGGGAGCCCTCCCTCGAGGACCCGGACGGTCGGGAACCCGTAGCCGGCTAGCAGCCGGGCCGCCTGGAGCGCCCGGCCGTCGCCGCCCGAGTAGACGAGGACCATCTGGTCGGTCCGCACCTGGAGGTCGGCCACGTTCGCCTCCAGCTGGTCGAGCGGGACCAGCGCCGCCCCCTCCAGATGGCCGTCCGACACGTACTCCTCGGGAGTCCGGACGTCGATCACGTACCAGGGGACCGGGGTCGCCGACATCCGCTCGGCCGCGGTCGCCGGGTCGACCGGCTGCACGGCGCCCGGGCGGTCGGGGTCTCCCGCACCGGCCCGCGGCTCGACGGCGCTGACCCGCGGGCGGCGGGTGGTGATCACCAGGAACTGCTGGCCCATGGAGTCGACCACGAGCTGCGTGTCGGCGACCACGTCGGAGGCTCCCGAGGAGTCGGCCCGCTCGCCGGCGGCGCGGCCATCGTCGCCCTCGCCGCAGGCGGTCATCAGGAGCGCCGCGGCCAGCGCAATCGCGCGGGCGGAAGGAGCGCGGATCACGGCCGCCGGTACTCCCCGCTCGCGCCGCCCGACTTCTCCTCCAGGCGGATCGACTCGAGCGTCATGCCGCGGTCGATCGACTTGGCCATGTCGTAAAGGGTGAGGAGCGCGCCAGCGACCGCCGCCAGGGCCTCCATCTCGGCGCCGGTGCGCGCGGTCACGACCACCTCGCTCCGAACCCGCACGCCGGGGAGCGCCAGGTCCGGCTCGATCCAGACGGCCACGTGCTCGATCGCCAGCGGGTGGCAGAGCGGGACGAGGCCGGAGGTCTGCTTGGCGGCCTGGATCCCGGCCACCCGCGCCACGGCGAGAGCGTCCCCCTTCTCCAGCGCGCCGGCGACGATGGCCTCCACCGCTTCCGCGCTCGCGCGGATCTCGCCGCTCGCCCGGGCCACGCGCCGCGTGATCGGCTTCTCCGACACGTCGACCATGCGCGCCGCGCCGGTCGCGTCGAGATGGGTGGAGCCGGCCCCGCCGCTCACGGGCTCTCCGCCGGCCGGCTGGCGGCGTGCTCGGCCACGTCGGTCCGCCACGCCCCGATCCCGCGGTACTTCTCCCGTCGCTGCCGGATCCGATCGTCCTGCGACAGCCCCGTCACCTCGGCCAGGTGGCGCCGCAGCGCGTCCTCGAGCGCGCGCGCGGTGCCGGCGTAGTCGGTGTGGGCGCCCCCCATGGGCTCAGGCACGACCTCGTCCACCACCCCGAGCTCGAGCAGGTCCTCCGCCGTGATCTTCATCGCCCGCGCGGCCAGGTCGCGCTTCTCGCCGTCCTTCCACAGGATCGCCGCGCATCCTTCGGGGCTGATGACGGAGTAGAACGCGTTCTCGAGGATCAGGATCCGGTCGGTGACGCCGATCCCGAGCGCGCCTCCCGATGCCCCCTCGCCGGTCACGATCGAGATCGACGGGACCTTCAGCGCCGCCATCTCGCGCAGGTTCCGGGCGATCGCCTCGGCTTGGCCGCGCTCCTCGGCGCCGATCCCGGGGTACGCTCCCGGCGTGTCGATCAGGGACACCACCGGATGACCGAACTTCTCGGCCACCTTCATGAGACGGAGCGCCTTCCGGTACCCCTCCGGGTGCGGCATCCCGAAGTTCCGGCGCAGGTTCTCCTTGGTGTCGCGCCCCTTCTGCTGGCCGATCACGAGCACCGGCTCGCCGTCGAATCGGGCCATCCCGCCGATCATCGCGCGGTCGTCGGCGTAGCTCCGGTCCCCGTGGAGCTCCAGCCAGTCGGTGAAGCATCGCTCCACGAAGTCGAGCGGATAGGGGCGGCGCGGGTGCCGCGCGAGCTGGACGCGCTGGATCGGCGTGAGATGGCTGAACACATCCTCCTTGAGTCGCGCCAGCTTGGCCTGGAGCGTGGAGAGCTCGGTCGAGACGTCGATGCCGCGCTCGTCGGCCATCTGCTCCATCTCGGCGATCTTCTTCTCGAGCTCCACGATCGGGCGCTCGAAGTCGAGGTGGCCCCCGCTCGTCATCCGCGCACCTCCACCCGGGGCGCACCGTTGCCGCCGTTGCCGCGCGCGGGGGCCGCCGCCCGCGAGCCGTCGTGGCCGAGGCGCACGTTCTCGCGCCCCACGAGGTCCCCCAGCGGCTCGAGCAGACCGGCGGAGAGCGCCACCCGCAGGGCCTTCGGCGCGAGCACAGCGTGGTTCTCGCCGGTGTCGATGGTGAGCCGTACCGGCATCGATCCGGAATGCTGCGCCAGTAGCGCCCGCACCTCCGACAGCGTGGCGGGATCGCACTTCTCGCGCGGCACGACGACCTCCAACCGGCCGTCGGAAGCCGCTCCCGCGTCGGCCAGCGAGGTGATGGAGTCCGCCAGGATCTTGCCCGGCTCGTCCTCGCGGCGGTCGAGCCGGCCCTCGACCAGTATCGGAGTGTCGCTGTGGACGAGCGCGCGCGCGGCCTCGTACACCCCGCTGAACGCGATCACCTCCACCGTCCCGGCGTAGTCCTCGAGCGTGAAGAAGGCCATTTCGTTGCCGCGCTTGTCACGCAGGCCGCGGACCGCGGTGACCACGCCGCCGACGGACACCGGCGACTGGGGGGTCACCTCGGCCAGATCCGCCGTCGACTGCCGCGCCAGCGCCGAGAGCTGAGCCCGGACCTTGTCGAGCGGGTGGCCGGAGATGTAGAAGCCGAGCACCTCCTTCTCCATCCGCAGGCGGTCCCCCACCTTGTACTCCTCCACTTCCGGCAGGGGCGGCAGGTTCCGGCTCGTGTTCTCGGGCGCGCCGCCGAACAGGGTGAACTGGCCGCGCTCGCGCTCGTCGGCCTTCCGCTGGCCGTAGGCGATGGCCAGGTCGAGCACGGCCACCTGCTGGGCCCGGTGCCCGGCGAGCCCGTCGCAGGCGCCGGACACGACGAGGCTCTCCAGGACCCGCTTGTTGGCCTGCCGCAGGTCCACCCGCTCGGCCAGCTCGAACAGGTTGCCGACCGGTCCGAGCCGCTCGCGCGCGGCGAGGATCGACTCGATGGCGCCGCGGCCCACGTTCTTCACGGCGCCCAGGCCGAAACGGATGCCGTCCTCCACCACGGTGAAGACCCATCCCGACTCGTTCACGTCGGGCGAGAGGATCGGGATCCCGCCCCGCCGGCAGGCGTCGATGTAGCGCACCACCTTGTCGGAGTTTCCCATCTCGCTCGTCAGCAGCGCCGCCATCAGCTCGCGTGGCCAGTGGGCCTTGAGCCACGCGGTCTGGTAGGAGAGAAGCGCGTAGGCGGCCGAGTGGCTCTTGTTGAACCCGTAGCGGCCGAAGGTGGCGATGTCGTTCACCAGCCGCTCCACGGTCGGCCGGGGGTAGCCGCGCTCCAGCGCGCCGCTCTTGAAGCGGTCGAGCTGCTCGTCGATCAGCGACTGGATCTTCTTCCCCATCGCCTTCCTCAGCACGTCCGCCTCGGCCAGCGTGAAGCCGGCCAGGCGGTGGGCGATCTGCATCACCTGCTCCTGATAGGTGATCACCCCGTACGTATCGCCGAGGATCTCCTCCAGGTCGGGATGATACGCGTCGACCCGCTCCTCCCCCTTCTTGCGGCGGATGTAGCGGTCGGTCATGCCGGTGTCGAGCGGCCCAGGCCGGATGAGCGCATTGACCGCGATCAGGTCCTCGAACCGGTCGGGCTGCATGCGGCAGCAGATGTCGGTGGCGAGGGAGGACTCGAACTGGAAGACGCCGTCGGTCTCCCCGCGACCGAGCAGCCGGTACGGCTGGGGGTCGTCCAGCGGGATGCGCTCGATGTCGATCGCTTCGCCGGTCCGCTCGGCGATCGCGCGAACGGCGTCGTCGATCACGGTGAGGGTCTTGAGCCCCAGGAAGTCGATCTTCAGCAGCCCCACCTTCTCGACCGCGTTCATGTCCCACTGGGTGGTGAGCTCGCCCTTCTCGGAGCGGTAGAGCGGCACGTGCTCCACCAGCTCGCCCGGCGCGATCACAACGCCGGCGGCGTGGACCGACGCGTGGCGGGCGAGGCCCTGCAGGCTCCTCGCGTCATCCAGAAGCCGTCGGGTGCGGTCGTTGGAGCGGTAGGCCTCGGCGATCTCGGGCACCTGCTCGATCGCCTCCTCGATGCGGACCGGCTGGGGCGATCCGGGCGCGTTGGGGATCAGCTTGGCCAGCCGGTCGGCCTCGACCAGGGGAATCTGGAGCACGCGGCCCACGTCCCGCACCGCGGCCTTCGACTTCATGGTGCCGAACGTGATGATCTGGGCCACCGAGGCCTCGCCGTACTTGGCTTTCACGTAGTCGATGATCTCGCCGCGGCGGTCGTCCCGGAAGTCGACGTCGATGTCGGGCATCGAGATCCGCTCGGGGTTGAGGAAGCGCTCGAACAGGAGGCCGTACTCGAGCGGGTCCAGCCCGGTGATCCCCAGGCAGTAGGCGACCAGGCTCCCGGCGGCGGAGCCGCGGCCGGGCCCGACCGCGATTCCGCTCTCGCGCGCGTAGCGGATGAAGTCGGCCACGATCAGGAAGTAGCCGGCGTAGCCGGTGCGGCGGATGACGTCCAGCTCGTACTCGAACCGCTCGCGGACCCGATCGTCCATCTCGGGATACCGGCGGGCCAGACCCTCGCGGGCCTGCGCCTCGAGCAGGTCCTCGAGGGTGGCGTGCTCAGGCGGCAGCGGGTAAGCCGGCAGGTGCGGGGTGTCGAAGTCGAGCTCCACCTCGCACCGCTCGGCGATCCAGCCCGTGTTCTTCAGCGCCTCCTCATGCCCGGGGAAGGTCGCCGCCATCTCCTCCGGCGTCTTGAAATAGAATTCGTCGGAATGGAATCGCATGCGGTCCTCCTGGTCGACCAGCTTGCCGGTCTGGATGCACAGGAGCACGTCGTGGCTGACCGCGTCGGTGCGGCGCTCGTAGTGGACGTCGTTGGTGACGACCAGCGGGAGCCCGAGTTCCCCGGCGAGCTCCAGGACCCCTTGGTTGACCCGCCGCTGGCTGGGGATCCCGTGGTCCTGCAGCTCGAGGAAGAAGCGGTCGTCGCCGAATGTGCGAGCGAGCCGCACCGCCATCTCGCGCGCCTTGTCGTACTGCTCGCGGTCGAGGTACGTGGCCACCTCCCCCTTGAGGCAGGCGGAGAGCGCGATCAGGCCCTCGGAGTGCTCGGCCAGCACGGCGTGGTCGATGTGCGGCTTGTAGTAGAACCCTTCCAGGTATCCGATCGAGGAGAGCCGCATGAGGTTCTTCCAGCCGACGGCGTTCTCCGCCAGCAGCACCAGGTGGGAGTAGCCGCCGCTGCGCCCGCTCCGCTCCCGGCGGTCGCCGGAAGCGACGTAGGCCTCCATCCCGAGGATCGGCCGGATCCCGGCCTTGCGGGCCACGCGGTAGAACTCGACCGCCCCGAAGAGGTTCCCGTGGTCGGTGAGGGCGACCGCCTCCATTCCCATCGCCCGGGTGGCGGACACCAGGCCCTCGATCCGGTTGGCCCCGTCGAGGAGCGAGTATTCGGAGTGGGTGTGGAGGTGGACGAAGCTCACGCGCCGACGTCCGCGCAGTGGAAGGTCTGGAAGATCTGGTCGAACTGGAGGACGAAGGGATACTTCTCGCGGTCGGGCGCGAACAGGTTGCCGTCGAGGAGGACCAGCCGGTCCCCGCACGCCACCCCGTGGAGGACGAACACTCCGGCGTCGGTCGCGTCGTGCCACACTCCCTGCAGGCGGATCGCCTCGCGGCCGTTCAGGCGGACCCGCGAGACCTCGATCGGCTCGGCGGCGGGCGCGTCCGCGGCCCCTTCGGCGACGGGGTCGGCGCCCGCGACGGGAGCGCTCGCGCCCGCCGCCGCGGCAGTGTCGTCGGGGGCGCCGGGGAGCGTGCCCGCGATCACCTCGCCGAGGAAGATCTCCGCCCCCCACGCCCGGCGCAGCGCGAGCACGGTGTCGGCCGTCACCTCGGCGGGGAGGGCGGTCCAGTGGACGGAGACGATCCGGCGCGGGTCGTCGTTGTACCAGACCCGCGAGTCGGGAGGTGCCGATCCCGGCGCGGGCCGGTACACCCGCGGCAGGACGATCCCGAAGCCGAACTCGTCCAGCATCGAGTGGAAGAGCGTGGAGTCGCGTCCGCTGGCCCACATGCGATCGATCTGGTGACCGACGTAGGCGGCGTGGATCTCCTCGAAGAGGGAGTCCGCCAACGACTCGACCAGGCGGACCGTCTCCGCCGGGCCCCGGGCGGCCAGCACGTGGATCGTCTGGCCTCTCGCCCACCGGTCCTCGATCCGCTCCACCACACGGTCGGTCCCCTCGGACACGTCGACCAGCTCGGGGACCAGCGAGGCGCTCTCCAGGGGCTCGACCACGATCACCCGGCCCCAGTGGCGGAAGTCCCCGATGGCCTCGGGCGTCGTGAACGTGATCTCGAAGATCCGCTCGGGACGCGTGGTCCGGATCTCCCGCTCGAGCGCCCGCCTCAGGATCGGCTCGACCTCGTCCGACACGGCCGGGTGCACCACGGCGATGATCGCGTTCGCCGAGCCGTACGCCGGACCCTTCGTGCAGCCGGTCGCGAGCGTGGCTAGGGCGACGAGGGCGGTCGGTAGGGCGGTTCGGAAACGGCTCATCGGCAGGGGCGTTTCGCAGGGCTGCGTGAAGCGAGCGTGACGGACTCCGAAGGTAACACGGCGGCGGGGCGAAGTCATGAGAACGGGCCGGCCTCCCGGGTCGGCCAGCCGGTCTGGCGGAGCGCCTCGTAGAGAATCACGCCCACCGCGACGGACAGGTTCAACGAGCGCGCCTCGGCCCGCATGGGAATCGAGAGCCGGCGCTCGGGGTGGGGCCCGTAGAGGTCGTCCGGGAGGCCGACGGTCTCGGTGCCAAAGAACAGCCAGTCCCCCGGCCGGAAGCGGGCCTCGGCGTACGGCCGGCCGTCGTGCGCGGTGGCGTACCACGAGGCGTGCTCGGGGGGATCGGCCGCACGCAGGAACGCGGCGAGGTCGGCGTGCCGCCGCCACTCCAGGTGCGGCCAGTAGTCCAGCCCCGCGCGCCGGACCCGCCGGTCGTCGATCTCGAAGCCGAGCGGTCCGACCAGGTGGAGGACCGCCCCCGCCGCCACGCACAGCCGCCCGATCGTCCCCGTGTTCTGGGGAATGGCGGGCTCGACGAGCACCACGCGGAACGGGTCGGCGCCGGCGGGGACCATGCCGGCCAATCTAACGCTCGCGGGGGCGCGTGTGGCTTGACACGCCACCGGCCGGAGCGAATGATGAGTTCCAGAATCGGCTTCATATCGCAGGATTGAACCTCTTGGCATGGAATGGAGTAGCGAGATGGAACGAGTACGCGCAGCGGGGATCCGGGCGGTGCTGGCCGCGCTCGCCCTGGCCGGGCCGGCGGTCGTGGCCGGGGTCGTCCAGGACGAGCCCCGAGTGGTGGTGGAGCGGACGGACCTGAGATGGAGCAACGTGGGCCGCCGTCTCGGCTGGCTCGGCGAGGGCGCGCGGATCGACCGGATCGGCGGCCGGGACGGCTGGACCCGGGCCCGGGTCCGGGGGTGGACGCGGGCCGACGGCCTGGTCCCGGCGGGCGAGCGGCTGGCGATCGGCCGGTCGGAGGTCCCGCTGGCGGCGCGGGCCGGGGGGGATCCCGTGGGAGGGCTCGTCCAGGGCGTCGAGGTCCGCCGAGTGGGCGGGGAAGGACAATGGTACGAGATCGAACTGATTGGCTGGCTGCCCGACGAGACGGTCGCCACGCCGCCGGCGGAAGGGGCCCGTGCGCCGGCGGAAGCCGTGGAACCCCGGCCGGCCGCGCCCGAGCGCCCCGCGCCGGCGTCGGCAGCCGATCCCGCGACGATGTCCCGACTCTCCGCCCGCGCCGGTCTTCGCGCGGTTCCGGAGGGGCCGGTGCTGGCCGATCTCCCCGCGGGGCTCGTGGTCCGGGGCCTGGAGACGCGCGGGGGGTGGACCCGGGTAGTGGTCGAGGGATGGGTCCCCGCGGGCGCCGTCCAGGCGGGAGTCGAGGGCGACATCGACCCGGAGGTGGTGGCCACCGCCCCGCCGGGGACGTTCGTCGGCCGGACCGTGACGTGGACCCTGGAGCACGTAGCGGTCCAGCAGGCCGACGAGTGGCGGACCGACTTCCGGCGGGGCGAGACGTTCGAGCTGGCGCGGGTCCCGGGGATGGCCGGGCGCTACGTCTACCTGGTGCTTCCCGAGAGGCTGGCCCCGCGCTTCCGCGAGCTCGCGCCGTTCGAGCGGATCCGCGTCTCGGGGACGATCCGGACCGGGCGGAGCCAGCTCACGGGGAACCCGATCGTGGACGTCACCCGGATCCTCCCGTGACCGCGGCCCGCTGGGCGCGGCGCGGCGGCCGGCTCGTGGTCGTGCTCCCGCGCGGAGCGGACGTGCTCGAGGGGATCCTCTCGGCGGCCGCCGAGGCGGGGCTGGCGTCGGGATCGTTCGTCGGCCTGGGGGCCATCGAGGACCCACGCCTGGCCTGGTTCGACCGCGACGCCCGCGAGTATCGCGACCGCGTGCTCCCCGGTGTGTGGGAGATCGCCCAGCTGACCGGCAACCTCACGCGGCTGGACGGTCGGCCCCGGATCCACGCCCATGCCACGGTTTCGGGGCCCGACCTGACGGCCCGGGCCGGGCACCTGATGGGGGGGACCGTGGGGGTCACGTGCGAGGTGTCGCTGTCGGAGTGGGACCCGCCGGTCGAGCGGCGGCCCGACCCGGCCTTCGACCTGCCCCTGATCGACCTGGGCTAGGGGAAGGCGCCCGGAGCGGGGCGCCAGGCGGTGCCGATCGCGGTCCGCGCCCGGTACAGGATCTCGGGCTGACCCTCCGGCACCTCGTCCCCGTTCCATGGCATCACGGTCACCGCGGCCGAGTCGTCGCCGGGATCGTAGAGAATGACCTCGTCGTCGATGATCCGCGTCCAGCCGGTGAGCGCCGAGTCGTAGAAGGCGACCACGGTCTCGTAGGGATCGGTGGTGAAGGAATCGAGCGACCGCATGCCGGGCTCGTCCTCCGGGGTCCGGGCAAGGGCGACCGCGCCCGGGTAGGGAGGGATCCCGCCGGCCTCCGCGGCGGTCGGCATCGACCCCTCGCTCCCGCCGGCGGGCAGGAGCGTGACGCTTCCGGTCTCGGGTGGAGCGGAGTCGGGAGGGGGCGCGTCCGCGGCGGGGTCGCCGGCGTCTCCGCCGCAGGCGGTCAGGACGAGCGCGAGGACCGTGAGCGGCGCGGAGAGACGAATCAGAACTGTTCGACCGTGAAGGAGACCCACTTCTCGACGGTCTGGTCCTTCAGCGACCTGAACTGCCCGTCGACCAGGCGGACCTCCCACCGCTTCAGCTCGCCCGCCTGGGGATGCCACGAGTAGAAGCTGATCTCGTAGTCGCCGGGGCCTCGCGCCTGGATCCGGGGCGGCGTCACCGTGCCCCGCACCCGATCGGGGATCTTCCCGTAGAGGATCGCCTCGCCCTCGTGGGCGTCGAACCGCCGGAGCCCCTGCGGGATGTCGTCGGTGGAGCGGAGCACCCGCACGCGGTTCAACTCGGCGAAGGTGAGCGAGTCGACGCTCGCGGGGATGGCGTAGCGGAAGTCGAAGTTGTAGAAGACCTCGACGGTGAAGCGGGCCAGCGCCATGGCGTCTTCGGCGCTGAGGTCGCGCACGCCGTGGCGGTCGAGCAGGGCGTTGGTCGCCTCGACGTAGGCGTTGGCCATCTCCTCGCTGAAGGCGAGCGGGTCGACCCGGTTCACCAGCGGCCAAACGCGGTCCGGCCGGCTGACGACGAAAAGCGCCTGGAACAGATCGCCCTCGGTGGAAACACTGTAGAGCGACACCCGCTCGATCGCCGGATGCACGACCCGGCCGACGATCTCGATCTCGCGGAAGAAATCGTCCGGGTCGGGCTCGGGGACGGCGATCTGGCCGGCGCCCTCGGGCGTGTTGCGGATGAACTCCCGCATGAGACGCTCGTACTCGGGCCACCAGAGGGCGAACGCCGCCTGGCGCACGAACTGGGTCTCAGCCGCCGGAGTGACGGGGGAGACCCCCTGCGCGGCGACTGCCGCGGGTAGGGCGAACGCGGCGGCGAGCCCCGCCAGCGCGAAGATTCGGGATCGGGTGGGCATGGAGTAAATGGAATGTACGCGCCCCCCGGAGGGCGGGGCAACCGCCCGGCCGCGTTGCGTGCCGGGGCCCGAGTCAGGAGCTTCTTCCCCGTGGACGACGCCTTCGCCTACCGCAACGGCACCCTGGCGGCCGGAGACGTGCCTCTCGAGGCCCTCGCCGCCGAGCACGGCACGCCGCTGTACGTCTACCACCGGCCGGAGATCGCCCGGAGAATCGAGGCGGTGCGCGCGGCGTTCGCGGATCATCCCACTCATCTCTGCTACTCGGTCAAGGCCAATTCCAACCTCTGCCTCCTGAAGTGGCTGAAGGAGCGGGAGGTTGGGTTCGACGTGGTGTCAGCCGGCGAGCTCGACCGGACCGCCGCCGTGGGGGTGCCTCCGGGGCGGGTCGTGTTCGCGGGGGTGGGGAAGACCCCCGAGGAGCTGGCCCGCGGAGCGGAGGCTGGCCTGTGGATGATCAACCTGGAGAGCGTGGAGGAGGCCCACGCCCTATCCTCCGCCGCCGCCGGCCGGGCGGTGCCGATCAGCGTGCGGCTCAACCCGGACGTGGACGCCCGCACGCATCGTCACATCACGACCGGTCGGAGCGCCGACAAGTTCGGGGTGGCGGTGGAGGAGTTCCGGGCGCTCCTGCCGTGGCTGGCGGAGCGGCCGGCCCTGGAGCTCGTGGGCCTCCACATGCACCTCGGCAGCCAGATCACGGATCCCGCGCCGTACTCGGCGGGGGTGGAGGTGCTGGTCGGATGCCTCGGGGAGGCCCGAGCCGCCGGCCTCGCGCCGCGGTACCTGAACGCGGGCGGGGGGTTCGGGATCTCCTACGACGGGGCCCCGGTGCCCGGACCCGAGGCCTACGCCGCCGCGCTGGTGCCCGCCGCGCGCGCGGCGGGCGCGGAGCTCCTGCTCGAGCTGGGCCGCTACCTGGTGGGCCCCGCGGGCTGTCTCGTCACGCGCGTGCTCTACCGCAAGGACCGGCCCGGCTCGCCGCGCCTGGCGGTGGTGGACGCGGGGATGACCGACCTGCTCCGGCCCGCCCTCTAC
>DATLFF010000349.1:0-5197 GCA_035524915.1 Gemmatimonadota bacterium
CCATCCGGGACTCTCCGCGCGCGATCTGCTGCACCTGGCATCGTGCCTGCGCCGGCAGGTCGACCGGATACAGACCTTCGACCGGGCTCTCCACGCGGCGTTCGACGGATGAGCGCGGTTCGATCCGCCCCGCCGGCGGACCCGACCGCGGTTGAACGCGCGCCCACCCCCGCCTAACTTCTCGCGCCACCTCATCCCGCGGCCCCGGGCGTTCCGCCCGGCCGTTCCGCAGCGCATCCCCATCGGAAGGAACCCATGAAGATCCACGAGTACCAGGCGCGCCAGGTCTTCCGCGACCGGGGCCTGCCGGTCCCGCCGGACCGGGTCTGCGCCACGCCGGAGGAGGCCGAGGCCGCCGCGCGCGAGCTGGGCGGGCCGGTGGTCATCAAGGCGCAGGTCCACGTGGGCGGCCGCGGCAAGGCGGGCGGCGTGAAGCTGGCGAAGGACCCGGCGGAGGCGAAGGAGAAGGCCGCCGCCATCCTCGGGATGGACATCAAGGGCCTCACCGTCCAGCAGGTGCTGGTGGCGCCGGCGGTCGGCATCGCCGAGGAGGCCTACGCCGGTGTCATCGTGGACCGGGCAACCCAGCGGCCGGTCATGATGGCGTCGGCGGCGGGCGGAGTGGACATCGAGGAGGTGGCCCGCGAGACGCCGGAGAAGATCGTGAAGGTGGCGGTGGACCCCCGCTTCGGGCTCCTGCCTCACCAGGGGATGGCGCTCGGCTTCGCCCTCTACGACGACCTGAGGCTCGTGCGGAGCGCGGCCGACGTGTTCCGCCGCCTCTACGGCGCGTTCCTCGACGTGGACGCCTCTCTGGCCGAGGTGAACCCGCTGGTCGTGACGGAGGACGGGGATCTGCTGGCGATCGACGCCAAGATCGTTCTCGACGACAACGCGCTCTTCCGCCACCCCGACCTGGAGGAGATGCGCGATCCGGCCGCCGAGGACCCGGCGGAGCAGGAGGCGCGCGAGGCGGGCCTCTCCTACGTCAAGCTGGACGGGGACATCGGCTGCATCGTCAACGGCGCCGGGCTCGCCATGGCGACGATGGACCTGATCAAGTACTACGGGGCTGAGCCGGCCAACTTCCTGGACATCGGCGGATCGTCCAACCCGGAGAAGGTCGTGGCGGCGATGCGGATCATCACGTCGGACCCGAACGTGAAGGCGATCCTGTTCAACATATTTGGCGGGATCACCCGCTGCGACGACGTGGCGAACGGGATCGTGGCGGCGATGGAGCGGATCGAGGTGAGCGTGCCGATCGCCATCCGGCTGACCGGCACGAACGAGGAGGAGGCGCTGGCGATCCTCGATGGTGCCGGGCTGCCGGCCACCCGGTCGATGGACGAGGTCGTCCAGAAGGCGATCGAGCTGGCCGGGGGAACGCCGGTGGGGAAGGAAGGCGCGGCGTGAGCGTCCTGATCGACGGAACCACCCGCCTGATCGTGCAGGGGATCACCGGCCGCGACGGTTCGTTCCACACGAAGCAGATGATGGAGTACGGGACCCGGGTCGTGGCGGGGGTGGTGCCGGGCAAGGGGGGTCAGACTTTCGAGGGAGAGGTGCCGATCTTCGACACCGTCGCCGAGGCGGCGGCCGAGACGGACGCGAACGCCTCGGTCATCTACGTGCCGCCGGCCTTCGCGGTGGACGCGATCTACGAGGCGGCCGACGCCGGAATTCCGTTGATCGTCGCGATCACCGAGGGGGTACCGGTCCTCGACATGGCGCGGGCGATGACGTTCGTGCGGGAGAAGGGGGCGCGGCTGGTCGGCCCCAACTGTCCGGGCCTGATCAGCCCCGGCAAGTGCAAGGTCGGCATCCTGCCGGGGCAGATCGTGACGCCCGGGCCGATCGGGCTCGTCTCACGGAGCGGCACGCTCACGTACGAGGTGATCCACCACCTGACGGGGGACGGCCTCGGCCAGACGACCTGCATCGGGATCGGCGGCGATCCGATCATCGGCACGAATTTCATCGACTGTCTGACGCTGTTCGAGGCCGATCCCGACACCGAGTGCGTGGTGATGATCGGCGAGATCGGCGGGACCGACGAGCAGGAGGCGGCGGCCTTCGTCGAGAGCGAGATGCAGACGCCGGTGGTCGGCTTCATCGCCGGCCAGACGGCGCCACCGGGCCGCCGCATGGGTCACGCGGGAGCGATCATCTCGGGAAGCGAGGGAACGGCGGCGGAAAAGATGGCCGCGTTCCGCGAGAACGGGATCCCGGTGGCCGAGCGGCCGGCCGACATCGTGGGGCTGGTGCGGGAGGCGCTGGCCCGTGGCTGAGGCCGTCCGGCCGGCGATCTCGGCGGAGCAGGTGATCGCCCCGATGGCGGCCACCTCGTTCGGCGAGGTGCTGGACGAGCTCGGGGAGTTCGCGGCCGGCCGTGCCGGGGCCGCCGATCCGGAGCGGGTGGCGCGGGAGATCTCGAACCTGGGCGCGGAGGACGTGGTGCCGCTGGGCGGCGGCGCCTTTCTGCTGCACCACCGCTCCGACGCGGTGGACGGGACGATCGTGGCGCTGGGCGTTTCCGAGAAGCCGCTGCGGGTACCGGTCGAGACGGCGGAAGACTCCCGCGGCCGGATCTTCGCCCTGGTGGTGGCGTCGCCGGAGGCGGGGAGCGCCTACCTCGAGGAGGTGGCCACGCTCGCCCATCTGCTGCGGGCCGAGGGCGTGGCGGAGGCGATCCTGGCCGCCGGCGATCCCGGCGGGATCGCGTCGCTGCCGGCCGTCCGCGAGGCGCCGCGGGTGCAGAAGCTCTCGGTGGTAGACATCATGGACCCCGCCGCCCAGCGGGTGTACCCCGACATGGACGTGATCGAAGCGGCGCGGGTCATGGCCCGGAGCCGCTATTCGGGGCTGCCCGTCGTGAACAAGCGGGACGAGATCGTCGGGATGATCAGCGAGAAGGACCTGATCCGCGTCTTCCTGCCGGGATACATGCGCGTGTTCGAGGGGGGCGAGGAGGGAGAGCGGACGGCGTCGGGACGGGTAGTGAAGGACGTGATGTCCAAGGCGGTCCTGTGCCTGCCCACGGAGGCCTCGATCAGCGAGGCGGCTTCGATCATCGTGAACAAGAACGTGGACCCGCTGCCGCTCACCAAGGACGGCAAGTGGGTGGGGATGCTTTCCCGCCGCTCCCTGATCCGCAAGCTGCTGCAATTCTGAAGCGCGATTCATTCCCCATTCATTCACGGAGGCACGCATGGCGACGGAGCGCACGCTGGCGATCATCAAGCCGGACGCGGTGTCGAAAAACCTGATCGGACGCGTCGTCGCGCATCTCGAGGAGGACGGGTTCGTCGTGAAGGAGATGCGGATGGTGCGGCTGTCCCCGGAGCGGGCGCGGGAGTTCTACGCCGTCCACGCGGAGCGGCCGTTCTACGGATCGCTGGTCGAGTTCATGACGAGCGGGGCCTGCGTGCCGATGGTGCTGGAGCGCGACGGCGCGGTGGCGCGGCTGCGGGAGACGATCGGGGCCACCGATCCGGTGAAGGCCGAGGAAGGCACGGTGCGCCGGCTCTACGCCGAGTCGGTCGAGCGGAACGCGATCCACGCCTCGGACTCGCTCGAGAACGCGGCGGGCGAGGTGGGGTTCTTCTTCGGCGGTCGGTGAGCCCGGACGCAGAGGGCGCGGTCATTCAGCCGAGATCTGAAACGGGCGCTACTCTGGCGAGTTTAGCAGAATTTGTAATCTTGCCTCCGTGCAGAGTGAGGACGCTGCCTCCCGGGACGAGTCCGCCGCGAGAGCGAAAACCAGATCGAGCTGGATGCTGGATGGCGCTCGGGGGGCGCTTCGGGGCCTCGACCCGCCGAACGCGTCCCTCGGTGCGGCGCCGGTTCTATGGGCCCTTCGGGCTGGCTCAGGCGGCGAACGGGCGAAGGCTGTCGGCCTAAGGACAGGTCACGGCTCTCACCTCGCCCGGGACGACTCGGCCGTCCGAGCCTTCGCGGCGCTCGACGCGACCGACAGGATCAGGGGCGACCCGGCCGTCCCCCTCCTCTTGCCGCGGGAAACTCTCGCAGCGTTCGAGGCCTTTCTCACCAGCGGCGCCCACATCCTGGCTACCAGTCCGGAGGGTCTTCCGTTCCGGGCGTTCAACTATGCAGCGAGTGGACCGGTTGCGTGGGCCGCTTGGGAGCGTCTCCGGCGTGAGGCATGCTACGATGCCTGGGCACAACGCCGGAGCCGTCCGCCCGCCTTCCAACTCCGACCATCGCTTGTCCGCACCCTCGTCGGCCACGAACGAGCGGTTGCCGGGATTGGCCTTCTCGACGGCGGTGCTGCGGTTTCCGTGGATGCCGGAGGGGCGATCCGCACCTGGAGCCCGCTCACAGGCGAGACGACCGGTGGACTCCAGCTATCCGCCGGTGGCGCGGCGCCGATCCTGGGCGCGACGGGGCGTCGGCTGGCGTTGGCGATCGACGGAGAGGTCAAGGTTCTCGACGCGCGGACCTGGGACGTGGAAGCGGTTCTCCTCACTTCAGCCCCCGTCACCTGTCTCGCGCTCTGCGGTGGCGGCCTCGTCCTTCTCGCGGGGTTGACCGACGGGCGCATCCAGATATGGAACGTCGATTCGGGTTCCCTGGCGCGGGAAGTCGTTCTGCCCGCGGGGGCGACGGCCGTGGCTGCTACTGCGGATGCGCTCCTGGCGGCGGTGGCCATCGACCGCGATGGGGAACTGGTCGTGGTCGATGTCGCCCGTGGGGTTTCCGTAGGTCGATTAGCGGGTTCCGGCCGGCCGGCGGGCTGCGTCTGGATGGCGGAGGACGGATCGGTCGTCGCCGCCGGCGGGGAGGATTGGAGGGTGCGCGCGTGGGAGCTGCCCTCGGGATCTCCGGCGGCGGTGCTCGAGGGGCACGCCGGACCCGTGGCTTCGATCGCCTGCTCGCCAGGGGGACGACTGATCGTATCCGGGGGGCGGTGGGACCGGAATCTCCTGCTGTGGGACGCCCTCGAGGGGACGTGCCTCGGCTGCTGGCCCGCCGAGTCCGACCTCGTCACGAGCACCGCCCTGGCCGTCGATCTGGGCGTCGTCGTGGCCGGCTACCGGAGCGGTCGAGTGCGGGTGTGGAACCTCTCGCGGCCAGAGGAGCTCGATGCCCCCACCCCATAGAGACGTCAGGGTTCATCTCGCTACGTCGAGCTTCGTCGATACGCAGGGAGAGACGGAGCACCTCATCAAGGTCG
>DATLFF010000350.1:0-2112 GCA_035524915.1 Gemmatimonadota bacterium
CGAGTGCCTGATCCTGGACATCCTGAAGGACCGGCTGGAGAACGCGCCCGGCTTCGACGAGGACGAGTGGCCGGACACGGCCCAGCCGGAGTGGCAGCTGGAGGTCTACGAGTTCTACGGGGGAACGCCGTACTGGCGGTAGTCCCGCGAGCTCGAAGAACCTTGAAGGGGGGCCGGCCGTCGCTTGACGGCCGGCCTCTTTTACTGAGCGGGGGCTCCTCTCGCCCGGGTTCGCCCGCCGGACTATCGTAGGCACATGCGGCTGGAGCGATTCGAGGACGGCGCCGGGCTCAGCCAGTAGTCGTACGCGGTCGTCTGCGAGGGGGCCGGAACCGCCGCCATCGTGGACCCCCGCCGGGATGTGGACGTGTACACCCGCTGGGCCGGGGACGAGGGAATCGAGATCGCCCACGTCCTGGAGACCCACGTCCACGCCGACTTCTGCTCCGGGGCACGGGAGCTGGCGGAACGGACGGGCGCGGGGCTCCATCTCTCCGCCTACGACGCGGGCGAGAAGTACGAGGTTGCCTTCCCCCATCACGAGCTCGCCGACGGCGACGCGATCGAGATGGGGGCGGTGCGGATCGAGGCCCGTCACACGCCCGGCCACACGCCGGAGCACATCGCCTTCCTCGTCTATGACGACAACCGCTCCGAGACGGAGCCCGAGATCCTGCTGTCGGGCGACTTCCTGTTCGTCGGCTCCCTCGGCCGGCCGGACCTGCTGGGCGAGGAGACCAAGCGGGATCTCGCCCGCCGGCTCCATGCCAGCGTCCGCGCGCTCTCCGATCTCCACGACGGGCTCGAGGTCCACCCCGGCCACGGCGCGGGCTCGATGTGCGGCTCCGGGATGAGCGGGCGGCCGATGTCCACGCTGGGGTTCGAACGCCGCGCGAACCCCTACCTGAACGCGGGCCTTACCGAGGAGGAGTTCGTCGATAAGATCCTGGGCTCGGCCCCTCCCTTCCCGCCGTACTACCTGCGGATGAAGGAGGTGAACGCGGCTGGGCCGCCGATCCTGGGCGGACTGCCGGGGCTGGACCCCGTGGCCGTGGACGAGTTCGCGCGCGCGATCGACGAGGGCGCCGTCGTGGTCGACCTGCGCGACTTCCTCGCATTCGGCGGCGCCCACGTGCCGGGCTCCTTCGGGATCGGGATCGGCGGGAGCCTGTCGGCGTGGACGGCGTGGGTGGTCCCCTACGACACCCCGATTCTCCTCGTGGCGCCCGACCCGCGGGTGGTCGAGCCGGCCGTCCGCGCGCTGGTGCGGGTCGGCCTGGACGACGCGCGCGGTTGGCTCCAGGGGGGCATCGAGTCGTGGCGCGAGTCGGGCCGCGAGCTGGCGACCGTCCCGCAGATGGACGTGACCGACCTCCATCAGCGACTCTCCCGCGACGAGGGCCCGGTCGTCCTCGACATCCGCTCGGACGGCGAGTGGGAAGCGGGTCACATCGAGGGCGCGATCCACGTCCACGGCGGCCAGGTGGCCGACCGGCTGGACGAGATCCCCGCCGACGGCCGCGGCGTGGCCGTGGTCTGCGACAGCGGCTACCGCTCCTCGGTCGCGGCCAGCGTGCTGAAGCGCGCCGGGTTCGACGACGTGCGGAACGTGCCCGGGGGCATGGGGGCGTGGATGCGGCTGGGGCTCCCGGTCGAGCGGGAGTGAAGGGCGCGCGGCCCTAGCGGTCGGTGGACAACGTCAGCCACTCCCTGGCCGGCTGGGCGCTGGCGCGCGCGGCCGGTCCGACCCGCCCCGCCGGCACCACCCTGACGCTGATTCTGGCCTCGAACCTCCCCGATCTCGACTTCGTGCTGATGCTCCGCTCGGAGGCCGCCTACGTGCTCTACCACCGGGGGCTCAGCCACTCGCTCCTGGGGCTCGCGGTGCTGCCGTGGGTCCTCGCCGGCGGGCTCGCCTGGGCCTACGCCGGCCGGACGCGCTTCCGGTGGCTGCTGCTCCTGGGCTACGTCGGCGTGGGATTCCACCTGGTCTACGACGTCGTGACACCGTGGGGCACCCTGCTCCTCTACCCGTTCGACCTCACCCGCTTCGCGCTCGACTGGCTGTTCATCGTCGACCTGGTGACGTGGGGCGCGGCCGCCGCCGCGCTG
>DATLFF010000351.1:0-2830 GCA_035524915.1 Gemmatimonadota bacterium
CCGGTCCTCCACCTCTCGGCCGGCAGCGCCTCGGCCGGCTGCGCCATCGCGTTCGCCGCCGACCGGGTCGCCTCGGGCGCCGCCGACGTGGCGGTCGCCGGGGGCGCCGAGTGCCCCCTGCACGAGGACATCCTGGCGAGCTTCGTCGCGGCCGGAATCGCGGCCGCGCCCTGCCGCCCGTTCGACCGGCGCCGGCGGGGGACGGTCCTGGGGGAGGGAGCCGGAGCGATCGTCCTGGAGTCCGAGCCGGCGGCCCGCCGCCGGGGTGCCCGCCCGCTGGCGGTCCTGGTCGGGTGGGGGGCCGCCGGGGAGGACGGCTCGCGCGTGCGTCCGGACCCCGACGGAACCGCGGTCCACGAAGCGTGCCGCGCCGCGCTGGAGGGCCGGGATCCCGCGAGCCTCGGCTGGATCAAGGCCCACGGCACGGGCACACTGCTGGGCGACGCCGCCGAGTACCGGGGGCTCGCGTCGCTCCTGGGGCGCCGCCTCGACGAGGTCCCCGTGACGTCGCTCAAGTCGAGCCTGGGTCACTGCCTCGGGGCGAGCGGGGCCGTCGAGACGGTGGGCTCGGTGTTGGCCCTCCGCGCGGGCCTCGTCCCGGCCACCGTCGGCACGACCCGGCCCGATCCCGCGATGCCGGGGCTCGCGGTGGCCACCCGCCCCGTCGAGCGGGAGACCGGCGCCGCCCTGCTCCTGTTCGAGAGCTTCGGGGGCCGCTGCACGGCGCTCCTCGTGGACCGGGGGTCGGCCGCGTAGCCCGGAACCGGGCTGGATTTCACGAGTCCCTTGCAGATCTGATAGCTTATCGGCTATCATCACTGCATGAGCCGACTCGACGCCGCTCGCATCGTCCGGGAGGTCCGGGAGCGCGCGGGCCTGACGCAGCGGGAACTGGCCCGCCGGGCGGGGACGTCTCAATCGGTGATCGCCCGGGTGGAAGGTGGCGACACGCGACCGCGAACGGACACGTTCGAGCGACTGGTGAACGCCGCGGGGTTCGACCTGCGGGTCCGGGTGGATCCCCGGCCCGTCGAGCTCTCCCACATGATGAACGATGTGGAGCGCATTCTGCGGCTTACGCCCGAAGAGCGTCTGCTGGAGGTCCGCAACGTCAGCCGCTTCGTGGCCTGTGCCCGCAGGGTCTAGTCTGTCCCCGCTCGACCCGGAGCGGCTGGTGGAGGTGCTGGCCGACCACGAGGTCGACTACGTGCTGATCGGGGCCCTCGCCGCCCGCCTCTACGGCTTCCCCCGCCTGACCGCCGATGCCGACATCACGCCCGCGAAGACGAACGACAATCTCGACCGGCTGGCGGAGGCCCTGAGGGAGCTCGAAGCCCGGATCTACACCGAGGCCGTGCCCGAGGGCCTGCCGTTCGACTGCTCGCGGCAGGCCCTGGAAGGGGCCGATCTCTGGAACCTCGCGACCGCGGCGGGTCGTCTCGACGTCGCGTTCCTCCCGTCGGGAACCCAGGGGTACGAGGACCTCGTCCGGACGGCCGTCACCTTCGAAGTGTTCGACCGTCAGGTCCAGGTCGCCAGCCTCGCCGACATCATCCGGTCCAAGGAGGCCGCCGACCGGCCCCAGGACCGGCAGGACGTGATACTCCTTCGGGAGATCCAGCGCCTGCGGGAGGTCTGACCCGCGGCTCCACACCTCATCTCAGAACGCGACGCTCAGCCCGACCTGGTACTGGAGCACCTGGAGGCTCTCCTCGATCCGATCGTCCATCCGGATCGTGCCCTGCTCGGTGAGGACCGGATCGCCGGGGAGATACCCCGCCTCGCCCCCTCGGAGGTAGCGGACCGCGAAGTCGAGGTCGATCCGGAGAGGCTCCGCGGCCGGGGAGGCCGTCGGCCCCTCGACCGTCCCGGCCGGGGCCCGCGCGCGCTGGTAGACCCGCAGCCGGAGTCCTCCGCTCCCGCCCGCCACGAAGGTGCCCTCCTCGTGGTCCGTCTCCGCGAGCGCATAGGTGCAGTCGTCGCACCACACGGTGGTCGCGGTGGTGAACGATCCGTATCCCGCCGTGGCCTGGAGGTACGGCTGGACGGCGCTGGTGGCGCGCTCGAGCTGGAGAACGGCCAGCACGAAGACTAGGCTGCTCCCGGTCCGGGCGTGGAAGCCGGGAAGCGGCGCCGGACGGTCGGCGGCGCCGTACTCGCCCCCCACGGCGGTCAGGCCCCACGCCCACCGCCGGCTCGACCCGACATCCCGAAGCCAGGTCACGGAAGGGCCGTTGAACGTGTCGATCCCGCGGGCGAGCTCGCCCCGCGGCTCGGTGACGGCGAAGGCGACCGAGATCCGGTTCTGAGCGTGGATCGCGGGGGGAGTACCGAGAGACGCGGCCGCGATCGCCGCGCCGATCCAGAACGCCCCCGGCTTCCCAGCCTGTGCGGGGCCGCGCGCGACCCTACCGGTCACGGCCCGTCTCCGGTGCCGCGGCGTCACTCGGGCGAGGAAGCGGGACGGACTCCCACCGGGTGCCCGGCCAGGCGGCGCCTACGAGCGCCCCGACCACCGCGCCGGCTCCTCCCAGGACGATGGATCCGATCATCGCCCCCTCGGCCTTGGAGCTCGGACAGAGGAAGCAGTCGGTCTCCTGGACCGACCCGAGGCCGGCGCCCGCGAGGCCGCCGATCAGCACGCCCCAGAGGGTGCCGCGGCCCGCACCGCGCCAGCTCGACCTCGGTACGCCGCGATCGAGACGCGTGAGGTCCGAGATCGCGAACGAGCGGTCGGTGGCCGCGGCCGCCGTCGAGCCCCCGGGCCCGGTCCAGAGGACCAGCGTGTCGGCGTCCAGGCGCACGAACCGCCCCTCGAACTCCAGGCCGG
>DATLFF010000352.1:0-2128 GCA_035524915.1 Gemmatimonadota bacterium
TGGTCCGGCAGGCTCGAGACCGAGAGCTCGTGCATGACCGCGTTGCCGCGGGAGGTCACCTGCAAGGTGTGCTGCGCGAATTTGCCTTCCATGCTCGGCTCCGTTGGCGTAACCGTCAACGGTCCGACCCACGAGCCCGCGAGGGTCTTGAGCTTATCGAAGGCCTCCTGGGTCTGCGAGCGCGTGGCTTCGATCGAGGACGTGTCCGCCTGGGGCTGGGCGAAGATCGGGCTGGACGCGGAAAGTAGAAGGACCAGGAGCGTGACGAAGGGCTTCATGGGGCTTCTCCATGGGGGAGGTTCCGTGTTGTGTGGGGGCCGGGGCAGGGGCCTGAGCCACCCTACTGTGTTAGTTCACTATAACACTAACGCAGACGGTCGGTCAAGGCTCTCGTATCTGACCGGGTGCTAAGCCGAGGGTAGCGAAGAGACAAGTGGAGGACCTGGTCACGCGTCACGACCGCGCTATCGTGACCGCCGCGCGATGAAGAGACGCGACTTCCTGAAGGCCGCGGCCGCGGCGCCGCTCCTGCCCTGGGCCTGCTCGCCGGCGCGGCCACCCGCGACCGGGGCCGGGGCAGCTCCGTCCGGTTGGGTCCGCCCCGGCGATCCGGGCTGGCCCTCCGAGGCCGCATGGGATGGATTGCGACGCGCCGTCCAAGGCCGACTCCTCGGGGTCGAGTCTCCCCTCGACGCCTGCCGCGCCGATCCCGCCGGGGCGGCGTGCGCGGAGCTCTTCCGGAACCTCAAGAACCCGTACTTCATCGGTGACCATCCAGCACTCACCCAGACGTCCGGCTGGCTCGACGCGTGGTCCTCGTCGCCCAGCGCCTGGGCGGTCGCGGTGGAGGAGACCGCCGACGTTGTCGCGGCCGTGAACTTCGCCCGCGAGCACACGGTCCGCCTCGCGATCAAGGGCGGCGGTCACAGCTACCAGGGAACCTCGAACGCTCCCGACTCCCTCCTCGTCTGGACGCGCCGGATGAACGCGATCGAGCTCCACGACGCGTTCGTGCCCGAGGGGTGCGCGGGGCGGGTCGAGCCCCAGCCCGCCGTGACGGTCGGGGCCGGCGCGCTCTGGGGGCACGTCTACCAGGCGGTGACCGTCGAGGGCGGCCGCTACGTCCAGGGCGGGGGATGCTCGACGGTCGGGGTCGCGGGTCTCATCCAGAGCGGCGGGTTCGGCAGCTTCTCGAAGCGCTTCGGCCTCGCCGCCGCCGGGCTCCTCGAGGCCGAGGTCGTGACCGCCGACGGCGCCGTGCGGATCGTGAACGAGTGCACGGAGCCGGACCTCTTCTGGGCGCTCAAGGGCGGCGGGGGCGGGACGTTCGGGATCGTGACCCGGGTGACGCTCCGAACCCGCGAGCTGCCCGAGACCTTCGGCGCGGCGTTCGGGAAGATCCGGGCGAATTCCGACGACGCCTACCGCGCGCTGCTCGCTCACTTCCTGGCCCACTACCGCGACCGGCTCATGAACCCGCACTGGGGCGAGCAGGCCCGGTTCGAGGGCGACAACACGCTCGAGCTCTCGATGCTGTTCCAAGGGCTGAACCAGACGGAGGCCGAGACCGCGTGGATCCCGTTCGCCGAATGGGTCTCCGGCCTACCGGACCACTACGAATGGGTGGAGCCCCTGACGATCCTCGCGGTCCCCGCGCGGAGCTTCTGGGACCCCGCGTTCCTCGAGGAGTACGCGTCCCAGTTCGTCCTCTTCGACGACCGCCCGGGCGCATCGAAGACGAACGTCTACTGGGCCGGAAACCGCGGCGAGGCCGGCCAGTTCCTCCACGGGTACCGCTCCGCCTGGCTGCCCGCGTCGCTGCTCGGAAGCGGGGCGATGCCGGCGAACGTGCTGGACGAGCGCATGGGCCCGCTGACCGAGGCAGTCTTCGCCGCGAGCCGTCACTGGACGATGTCGCTTCACTTCAACAAGGGCCTCGCTGGCGCGCCGCCGGAGGAGATCGCGGCGGCCCGCCACACCGCGATGAACCCCGCCGTCCTCGACGCGTTCGCGCTCGCGATCGTCGCCGGCGAGGGGCCGCCTGCGTTTCCCGAGATCCCGGGCCACGAGCCGGACCCTGCCCGTGGCCGCCGCGCGGCCGACCGGATCCAGGCCGCGATGGCGGAAC
>DATLFF010000353.1:0-7876 GCA_035524915.1 Gemmatimonadota bacterium
CAGCAGCGCCTTCGTCGGGATGCACCCCCAGTTGTTGCACACCCCGCCCAGCTTCTGCGCCTCGACGACCGCCACCTTCATCCCCAGCTGCGCCGCCCGGATCGCCGCCACGTAGCCACCAGGGCCGCCGCCGATCACCACCACATCGTACCTGTCCGCCACGCCCACCTCGCGCGTTGTCCGTTCCCGTTTCCGAGGGTCGAACATAAGGACCCCGGTGGACGGGGGACAGGCGTCGCCGGGCGTTCACGGCGCGCGGGCACTCCACGCCGGCGGCCCGGCGAGGCGCCCCTGACGCTTGCACGCGGCCGCCGTTCCGCCTATCGTGAAGTCACTCCCCGCGCAACGACAACGGCCCCGGAAGCGATGACTTCGGCACCGGTTGACCCGGTCCGTGTGGTCGTGCTCGCGCTGGACGAGCGGATCGCCTCGTCCGTGCTCGGAGCGCTGGACCGCGCGGGTATTGCGAACCTGCGCTGGGAGCCTGGAGACCCGGGCGCGCCCGGCCGTCCGCCCGTCGACCCCGACCTGTTCATCCTGAACGGCGAGGGGCTGAACACCGGCGTGCTCATCCGCGCCGGGCACCGGGAGGGGTGGCTCCGCGCCTCGATCCCGGTGATCGTGCTGGCGCCGTCGCCGGTGGCACGGGACGACCGGGTGGCCTGGCTCGAGGCGGGCGCCTGGGAGATCGTCGCGCTCCCGCTCGACGACGAGCTGTTCGGGCTCCAGGTGCGCAACCTGCTCCGGGGCTACCCCGAATCCATCTGGGCGCACTCCGACGATGAGCCCTATACTCGGCGCGCGCTCGTCCGGGTCACCGAGGAGAACCTCGCCCTGGCGCACCGCTATCGCCGGCCGCTGTGTGCCGCCGCGTTCTGCCTGGACTGGGGGGGTCGGCGGGCGGATGAGGAAGCCATCGCGCTCCTGCGGCGGCTCGCCGTCCTCGCCCACGAGGCGGTGCGGCGCTCGGACCTGGTCGGCGTCACCGCCAGCGGCACGCTGGTCGTCCTGCTCCCGGACACGGATGCCGCGGGAGCGCGCATCTTCTCCGACCGCCTCATCCCCGTGCTGGAGGCGCGGCTGCGGTCCTGGGGCTTCGTGGGCCGCGTCATCGGCGCGCAGATCTCCGTCGAAGCCGCGACGTCCACCCCGCCCGAGGACTTCCTGGCGGCCGCCGACCGGTCGGTGGCCTGACCGCCTACTCGACGGTCACGCTCTTGGCGAGGTTGCGGGGCCGGTCCACATCGCAGCCGCGGAGCACGGCCACGTGGTAGGCCAGCAGCTGTAGCGGGATCACGGTCAGGAGCGGCGTCAGCTCCGGGATGGTGTCGGGGACCCTGAGCTGGTGGTCGGCGAGGGCGCCCAGGTCGCCGTTCCCCTTCGTCGTGACCACGATGGTCCGGCCGTTCCGCGCCCGGACCTCCTGGATGTTCGAGACCACCTTCTCGTACACGTGATCCCTCGGCGCCACGAACACCACCGGCATGTTCTCGTCGATCAGCGCGATCGGCCCGTGCTTCATCTCCGCCGCGGGCAGCCCCTCGGCGTGGATGTAGCTGATCTCCTTCAGCTTCAGCGCACCCTCCAGCGCCACCGGGAAGTTCGCGCCCCGGCCCAGGTAGAGGAAATTCCGCGCGTTCGCGTAGATCCGCGCGATCTCCCGGACCTGCGGGTCCAGCGCCAGCGCTTCCTCGATCAGCGCGGGCAGCCGCGCCATCTCGGCCAGCAGCGCCGCGCTCGTCTCGCACGGCAGGTCCCGGTGGCGCCCGAGGTGCAGCGCCAGCAGCAGCATGGCCACGATCTGGGACGTGAATGCCTTCGTCGACGCCACGCCGATCTCCGGTCCCGCGTGCAGATAGATGCAGCCGCTCGCCTCCCGGGCGATGCTGCTCCCCTCCGTGTTCACCACGCCGATCACCCGCCCGCCCGCCGCTTTCGCCGCGCGCATGGCCTCCAGCGTGTCCGCCGTCTCGCCCGATTGCGACACCGCCACCACCAGCGTGTCCCGCAGGTCCAGCTGCTTCTGGTACCGGTGCTCCGACGCGTACTCCACTCGCACCGGCAGGTTGGCGAGCTCCTCGATCAGGCACCGCCCCACGAGCCCGGCGTGCCACGAGGTGCCGCACGCCAGGATGGTGACGCCGCGCAGTCGCCGGATGTCAGCCGGCGAGAGCCTCAGGTCCGCGAGGCGCGCCGGCCCGTCGGGATCCGTTACCCGGCCGTTCAGCGTCGAGATCACCGTGCGCGGCTGCTCGTGGATCTCCTTGAGCATGTAGTGCGGGTACCCCGCCAGGTCGATGGCGCCGGGGCTCCAGGTGATGGCGTCCACCGCCCGCACCCGCTCCGTGCCGTCCAGGTCCAGGATCCGGAACCCGCCGCGCGTGACCACGGCCACGTCGCCGTCCTCCAGGTAGACCACCTCCCGCGTGTGGTCCATCACGGCCGACGGATCCGACGCCACCAGGAACTCGCCCTCCCCGATCCCCAGCAGCACCGGCGACCCGCGCCGCGCCGCCACGATCTTCCCCGGCTCCCGATCGCTCATCACCGCGATGCCGTAAGTGCCCGTCACCTGCCGCAGCGCCGCGATCACCCGCTCTTCCAGCGTCAGCCCCCCCGCGGCCTCGATCAGGTGGACCAGCGTCTCCGTGTCGGTCTCGGTCCGGAACGTGTGGCCCGTGCCCCGCAACACCACCCGCAACGCTTCCGCGTTCTCGATGATCCCGTTGTGCACCAGCGCGATCTCGCGCGAGCACCCGCGGTGGGGGTGGGCGTTCCGCCGGTTCGGGGCACCGTGCGTCGCCCAGCGGGTATGGGCGATCCCCGTCCGCCCGTGGACCGGACGCCGGCCCACCAGGGCTTCCAGCACCGCCACCCGGCCGGCCACCTTCCGCGTCAGGATCCCCTTCCCGTTCTGCACCGCCACCCCGGCCGAGTCATAGCCGCGGTACTCCAGGCGATGCAGCCCGCCCACCAGGATGTCCGTCGCCTCACGGTCACCGATATAGCCGACGATCCCGCACATCCCCAGCCTCCGTCTCATGCCTCTGCGAGCGCCCCGCGGGCGCGGCCCGTCTCCGGGACGGTCGAACGGTGACAAGTTCGGGACCACCGGTCCGGCCGGGCCGTCAAGACGTTGGAAACAAATGATTTGGACCGGATCCGGCACCCTTTTCGAACCCTTCTTACGGCCCCGCCGCTCGTTGCGCCCCCGCAACAGCGCGTGCCGTGGGCCCGCCATACGGCGCGGCGTCGGTGGGACAGCGCTCAAGCTCGGTTCCGGGCGGTCGATACTCGTGTAACGGGGTGCGGGAGAACGGCCCCGTCGTCTGGAGCGGCATTGCTGGAGAGAAGTAGCATGGAAAGTGCGCCTCACTTGACCGTTTCCACGGCAAAATGGCAGACGCGGTGGGTGGAGCGGGCAGCGATCCCGGAGACGGATACCTAGCGAACGTGTCCCGAGCACCTCTGGTCCTGATCGTCAGCGAGCACGAGTGGGCGTCACGCTCCCTCGAGAGCATTCTCGCGCCACGGGGATACGCAGTACTGCGGGCGTACAACGGCCGGCAGGCGCTGGAGCGGGCGAGCGGGTCCAACGCGGACGCGGTCTTCATCGATTACAGGCTCCCGGACATGACCGGGGCCATGCTCTGTCGGATCCTGCTGGACCGCGACCTCGTCGCCCGCTCGGCGCCGATCCTGCTCGTGACATCCGGCGCGGCCACCCGGGAGGACCGGATCGCCGCGCTGACGGCGGGGGCCTGGGAGCTGATCTCGCAGCCGGTGGACGCGGAGGAGCTCCTGCTTCGCATGGACCGCTTCATCCGGGCGAAGCTCGAGGTGGACCGCGCCGCCGAGGAGGCCCTGATCGACGACGCCACCGGGCTGTACAGCTGGCACGGCGTCGCGCGGCGCATCCAAGAGCTGGCCGCGGCGGCGGAGCGCTTCGGGCGCCCGCTCGCGTGCGTGGTCTTCGCACCCGGGGAAGACGAGCCTGGCGAGGACATCGAGGAGCGGGGGTTCCTCACCGCCACGGCCGCCCGCCTCCGCGACGCCACCCGCCGCTCCGACGTCCTCGGCCGGATCGGGCCCCGCGAGTTCGCCATCATCGCCCCGGACACCTCGCCGGAGGGCGCCCGCATCCTGGCGGACCGGCTGCGCGCCGGCGGCGGTGGCGGGAACGGCCGCGGCCGCCCGGCGCGCGCGGGCGTGTGCGCCATCGCGGACCTGCGGGCCGCCGGAATCGACCCGCTGGAGCTGATCGTCCAGGCGACCCTCGCCTCCCGCGCCGACCCCTCCGACCAGGTCCACTGAGGGGCCAGCGCAACACCTGCCGCGTCAGCAGGCCCACAGCGCCCTTGACGCTGCGGGTCGAATCATCTTATTTAGGCGGTCCGGTCGCCATCGCGGCCCCTTGCTGCACGACGGCAAGCCCCACTGAAGCCAGCCTACGTCGGCGCGGATATGCGCACCTCTTCTTCCGCCTGGAGGGTCGGTTGATGGACCCTGCGGCGTCCGCCACATTCGAGCCGCTGGACCAGACGCAGAAATCCGCGATCCGCGTCCTGGTCGTCGATGACGAGGCCACGCTGCGGGAGACTTGCGTCAACGTGCTCCGGATGCAGGGCTTCGACCTGTCCTCGGCCGGACGCGGGGAGGAAGCGCTCGACCTGATCCGCCGGCGGGACTTCGATGTCATGCTCATCGACCTGTACATGGCCCAGGTCCCGGGCATCGCGCTGTTGCGGGCCGCCATCGCCCGGCGGCCCGAGACCATCGTGGTCATGATGACCGGCAACCCGAGCGTGGAGTCGAACCTCAGCGTTCTCGAGGCCGGCGCCTGGGACTACCTGCCCAAGCCCTTCTCCGCCACCCACCTGGAGCTGCTGATCGGCCGCGCCTCCCACGCCGTCATGGAGCAGCGGCGAGCGGCGGCCCCCGGCGACGAGACCACGCTGGACACGGGCGGCGGCGACCACACGGTCGTGGGCTCTTCTCCTGCCTTCCGCGCCGCCCTGGACCTCGCCCGGAAGGTCGCCCGCAGCAATGCGTCCGTGTTCCTCACGGGCGAGAGCGGGAGCGGCAAGGAGCTGATCGCGCAGTTCATCCATCAGCACAGCCGGCGCGCCAACCGCCGGATGGTCGCCATCAACTGCGCCGCGCTCCCCGAGCCGCTCCTCGAGTCCGAGATGTTCGGCCACACCAAGGGCGCGTTCACGGGGGCCGTGCGCGACAAGGAAGGGCTTTTCGAGATCGCCAACGGCGGGACGCTGTTCCTCGACGAGATCACCGAGATGGCGCATTCCATCCAGGCCAAGCTCCTGCGCGTGCTCCAGGACGGCTCCGTGCGCCGGGTCGGGAGCACCGAGGTCGACGCCCGCGTGGATGTACGGCTGATCGCCGCCACGAACCGTGACCCGAAGGAGGCCGTGCTGAGCGGCGACCTCCGCTCCGACCTGTACTACCGGCTCCGCGTGGTGCCGATCCGCGTCCCGCCGCTTCGGGAGCGGCGCGAGGACATCCCCGTCCTCGCGAACCACTTCCTGCAGCACTACTGGAAGCGCGACAACCAGCGCGCCCGGGCTCCGTATTTCAGCGAGGGGGCGATGCGCGCCCTGGTGTCCCAGCCCTGGACGGGGAACGTGCGCGAGCTCCAGAACGTCATCGAGCACACCGTCGTCCTCGTGGAGCCGGGCGCGGCGATCCAGGCCGAGGAGATCCCGTTCCTCTCGGCCATCGATGCGCCCGGTCTCGGGAACGGGGCGCAGTCGTACTATCCCGACCACCTGAACGACCAGCCGTACCACGAGGCCCGCGACCGGGTCCTGGCCGAGTTCGAGAAGAACTACCTCACGAACCTGGTGAACCGCGCCGGCGGCAACATGTCCAAGGCCGCCCGTCTCGCGGGCGTCGATCGGACCACCCTGTACCGCCTCATCGACAAGCACGACCTCGAGCGCGACACCATCCTGAGGTCGAGATGAGCATCCGCGACAGCCGCGCTGCACAGAACCCCGGGGCAGTGCCGCCCCGCGACCGGCCTCGGCCCGCACGGCAGCGGGGCGTCGCCCAGGATCCCGCCCGCGCCCCTGCCCCCGCCCCCGCGCACCGGCAGCCGGTCGAGCTGCGCCCCGGCGAGGGTGTGGTGGAGCGCGCGCTGCGCACGGTGCTGCACGAGCGGCGCGACCAGTGGAGCCGCGCCGCGCTCTCCGACGACGAGGCCCAGCGCCTCGCCGGCGTTCTCCTGGTCTTCCTGCGGACGGGCCGGATCGTCGCGGAAGGGTCGCTCAGCGGGGCCGAGAAATCGCTGATCCGCCGCCTGGTGGACCTCACCCGCAAGGAGATCCTCGAACGGGACTACGGCCTGAACGCCGCGGCGACGGTCGCGGTGGTCCGGGACCTGGAGGGCGTCACCGACGCGTTCGAGGGCACCTGGAGCCAGTCCCTGGCCTCGGGGCTGACCGGCGCCAGCGCGCTCGACCTGGTGGTCGAGCTCGCCCACGACCTGCGCTCCCCGCTCACGTCGATCATGTTCCTCTCCGAGACGCTGCGGAAAGGGCAGAGCGGCGAGATCAACGAGGTGCAGCGCAAGCAGCTGGGGATCGTCTACAGCGCCGCCCTCGGCCTGGTCACCATGGCCACCGACCTGATGGACCTGGCCCGGGAGCGGAACGATTCGAACTTCGAGCGCATCGAGCCCGCCCGCTTCTCGCTGGCGGAGCTGATCGAATCGGTCCGGCTCATGGTGTTGCCCATGGCGGAGGAGAAGCGTCTCGACCTCGGGTTCTTCAGCCCCGACCACGACATCCGGCTCGGGAAGTCGGTCCCCCTCGGCCGCGTCCTGCTCAACCTGCTTACGAACGCCATCAAGTTCACCGAGACCGGCCGCGTCGAGATCGTCGCCCACGAGACCACCGGCTGCCGGGTCGAGTTCAGCGTGCGCGACACCGGCGCCGGGATGAGCGAGGAGGCGGTGGCGACGATGTTCGAGCCGTACCAGCGCAGCCACAGCAGCACCGGCTTCCATTTCTCCGGCACCGGCCTCGGTCTGTCCATCTGCCGGCGGATGGTGGAGCTGCTCGGGGGAGAGCTGAAGGTGGACTCCAGGCCGGGCACGGGCACGCGCTTCCACTTCGAGATCGAGCTGCCGCGGGCGAGCAGGATCTGAGCCCCTGGCGAGCAGCGAGGGGTCAGCCCCCGAGCGCCCGCGCCAGCTCTTCCACGCACCGGTCGATCCGCGCGTAGACCTCTTCGAAGACCCCGGCAGGCTCCCCCCAGGGGTCCCGGATCCCCCGCCGCTCGATCCGCCCCGGATCGAGATCCCCCAGCACCACGATCTCCGATCTCGGCCGGCCGGCCATACGCGCAATCGCGCGCTGCTGCCCCGCGTCCATGACGACGATCACGTCCGTTTCCCGTAGCTCCACGGTCTCCAGGAGCCGGGAGCGATGACCCCTCAGGTCGTGCCCGCGCAGCGCAGCCACCGCGATTGCCTCGGCGGGGGACGGCCGGTCCGGACCCACGAACCCGGCCGAACGGACGCGACCATTGTTGCGCCCGCGCAACACAAGACGGTGCGCCAGCACCTCCGCGGCGTAGGGGCTCCGACAGATGTTCCCATGGCAGATGAACAGCACGGATGCGGGTTTGCGCACCTGATCGAGCCGCCGTCGGACCGCGGCACGCCGCAGGGCATGCACCATGCGCTCGGCCCCGTCCCGCACCGCACGCGCGAGGGCCCGTGGCACGCGGGCGGCGCGGGCCAGCCGGTGTGGCTTCAAGGTCGCCATGGCGACGAAGAGAACGCCCCCCCACCGGGACGTCAATGCGTCGCCCGCAGAACCGGCGACACGCACGAGATCCAGCACTGTGACAC
>DATLFF010000354.1:0-4191 GCA_035524915.1 Gemmatimonadota bacterium
CGACCACCTGCCGATGTGGGTGAAGCTGAAGATCGACTTCGGGGAGGAGTACCTGGAGGGGAAGACGAAGCCGCCGGAGGAGGACTAGCGCCTCTCCGCCCCGCGGCGATTCCACTCGGTCCGAAGTAACGGCTGGGTGACGTCGCGCGGATACGCTGGGGACCATGCCCTTCCATCGAACGATCCCGATCGCTGCGCTCGTGCTCCTCGCGGCCTGCCGGGAGGCGCCCGAGCCCCCGGCCGCGATCCCGGGGGAGCCCGCGCGCTTCCTGATCCTGACCGGGGAGGAGACCGACCCGGAGGGAGTGGGCGAGCGGCTCCGCTCGACGGTGGGCGGCGAGTTCGCCGTGGAGCGCCTCTTCCCCGAGGCGGATCCGTCGGACGACCCCGATCGCCTCGCCCAGATGTTCCTGGTCGACGCCCCCGACGGACGCCGGGTCGGCGAGACCGTGTGGGACGCCGCCTACCGGATCCGCGACGAGACCGGCTACGAGAAGGTCGAGCCGGACCAGGAAGAGGTCCTGCGGCCGGCCACCGAGACCGCCACCGAGCGCGGCCTGTGCTTCGTCGGCGACGATCTCCCCGCCCCCACCTACCCCACCTGGTCGCTCGCCGCCATGAACGTCGCGGGGGCGTGGACGGTGTCGCCGGACAGCGGGCGGGGCGTGCTCGTCTGCCACCCCGACACGGGGTGGAGCGACCACCGGGATCTCGATCCCGAGGCGCTGGACCTCACGCGGGCGTTCAACCTGGTGGACGGCGGCACGCCGGACGCGAAAGACCCGCTGGACTACGGCGGCCCGCTCATGAACCCGGGCCACGGGACGGCCACCGGCAGCGTCATCGTGAGCCGGCCGGCTCGGGGCCAGGTGACCGGCGTGGCGCCGGCCGCGACCCTGGTGCCGATTCGCACCGCCCGCAGCGTGATCCGGATCTTCGACTCGGACCTGGCCCGGTCGGTGGATCACGCGGTGCGCTCCGGTTGCGACGTGATCTCCATGAGCCTCGGTGGCCGGGGGTTCTTCGGCCTCGAGTCGGCGGTCCGGAACGCCCGGCGCAACAACGTGATCGTGCTCGCGGCGGCCGGGAACTGCGTCCGGTCGGTGGTCGCCCCGGCCTCGTACGACGACTGCCTGGCAGTGGCCGCGACCGACGTGAACGACCGGCCGTGGAAGGGCTCCTCGCGCGGCCGGGCGGTCGACGTGTCGGCGCCCGGACAGCACGTGTACGTCGCGCGCCGCTCGAGCCCGAGCGATCCGGACTCGCTGGTCGAGCCGAGCGAGGGCACGTCGTTCGCGGTGGCCGCGACCGCCGGCGCCGCCGCGCTCTGGCTGGCCCACCACGATCTCGACCGGAACACGTGGGTCGGCGCGGTCCCGCTCCAGGACGTGTTCCTCCAAGTGCTCCGCGACAGCGCCCGCCGCCCGCCCCACTGGGCGTCGCTCGACGGCGACTACGGGGCCGGGATCGTGAACGCCCGGAGCCTGCTCGTATGGCGGCTCCCGGATCCCGAGACCCTCGTCGCGCGCCGGCTCGCGCCCCAGTCCGAGCTCTCCCAGCTGGCCAACGTGGTGGACCGGGACCCCGGCTCCCTCGCCGCGCGGCTCGCGCGGCGGTTCGACGTGCCGCGCGAGGAGGTGGGGGCAGTGCTGGAGCGGTACGGCCCCGAGCTCCGGCAGCTCGCGATCGAGGACCCGGATGCGTTCGACGAGTACCTGGACGGCGACCCCGGGACCGTCTCGACCGCCCGCGCCCGTGACGACCTCCAGTCGCGCGCGTCCCGGCGGCTGGCGGCCCGCATGCGCTAGACCCATTCGTGGAGGAGGCCCCATGAGACACCGCACGCTCGCCTGGACGCTCGTTGTGCTCGCCACCGCCTGCGGCGGGGACGCGAACGAGGAGTCACTGGAGACGGTCGAGGCCCCGGCCGGCGGGCCCCCCTACCGGGTGCTGGTCGAGGTCGACCGGATGCAGGGCGCGCCGCCGATCCGGTTCGAGCAGGAGCTGGGTGGGGCGCGGGTCTCCCTGGCCGACATCTTCGGCGCCGCCGACGTCCACCTGCGGATCGTGGAGGACGAGGACGACCTGCCGGGGGGGCCGACCATCCGGCTGGCGGACCTGCACGGCCTCATGACGGGCCACAGCGGCGTGGCGCCCGAGCCGGGTGAGTGGAAGGTCCACGTGCTCGTGGTGACGCTGGACCCGGACGACGACCAGACCCTCGGCATCATGTTCGACGTGGCCGACAACGACGACAACGACGTCCCGCGCGAGGCGTTCGCCGTGTTCGCGACCGCCCACGGGGACCTCGCCGCCGCGCGCGACCCGGAGATGCTCCTGACCACCGCCCACGAGCTGGCCCACGCGTTCAACGTGCACCACACCGACTGGGAGGGGAGCGACTTCTACGACGACGCCACGATCGAGAGCTACAGCTCGGCCGGGACCGTCCGCTGGTCGCTGAGCCGGCAGAGCCTGGACCACTTCGCCAACCACCATCCGCTGGAGGTCCAGCCCGGGAGCGGCGGGCTCCCCTTCGGCGCCGTGCTCCAGGCCCACCTGGGCGCGCACCAGTCGTATCCCGGCGAGTCCTACGAGCTGGCGGACCCATCGCGGCTGGCGATGCGGCGCGGATCCGAGGCCGGCGGCCGGGTCTCGCTGCGGCGCGGCATCACGGGAGCGGACCTCGGACGGCACCGGGTGGAGCTCCTGCCCGCCGCCCATCCCCTGCGGCTCCGGCTGCACGCCCCCAAGGCCCGCTACGAGTTGGGGGAGCCGGTGGTCCTGACGGTCGAGCTCCACAACGCGGGCGAGGCCCGCCAGGAGGTCGTGCCGCTGCTGAACCCGGAGTACGGGTTCCTGGCCGTCCACGTCCGTCTCCCCGGCCGGGACGAGTTCCGGCCCTACCGGCCGCCCGTCCTGCGCGAGGCGCGACAGCGCGCCGCGCCCCTCCTGGCCGGCTCGGAGGCGCTCTACGCCGAGGCCAAGGTGTTCTTCGGCGCGAGCGGATGGACGTTCCAGGAGCCGGGCGAGTACCTCGTCCTCGCCGACTATCCCTCGAGCGCCGACCCCGAGTCGCCCCGAATCACGAGCGACACGCTGCGGATCGTGGTGCGGCCTCCCACCACGCCCTCCGGCCGCCGGGCGGTCGAGACCCTGCGGACGGACGGGCGGCTCGGGCTCCAGCAGGGGCTCTTCCTGTACCTCGAGGGCGGCGACCACCTGGAGGTCGGGAAGGCGAGCCTCGAGGAGGTGGTCGCAGAGGCGCCGGACGCCCCCCAGGCGGCGGGCGCGCGGCTGGCGCTGGCGCGGGCCGCGCTCCACCCGACGCTCGACCCCAACCGCCGGACCGCGCCGGACGTGGACGCCGCGCTCCGGTACGTGGCGGACCTCGAGGGGGCGGACCTGCCGCCGCTCACCCTGATGCGGATCCAGGGCGAGATCGCCCGCGCCCTCGAGGCGTCGGGCCGACCCGGCGAGGCCCGCCTACTGCGGTCGCGGACCGTGGAGTCGGTGGACCGGCGGGCGATCCCGTGGATGGATCGATCCGCGGTCATGGAAGAGATAGAATGACCGGATGGGCTCCCGCGCGACCCGACCGGTCCGCCGGCTGATCCTCCCCCTCCTCGCCGGGCCGGCGCTGGCGGCAGGGTTGGCGTGCGCCGAGGCGGTCGAGGAGCCCTCCTCCGAAGCCGTCGAGGAGCCGGCGTCCGAGGCCGCCGCGTCGGCACACGCCGCGGACGCCCCGGCGGCTCCGCCGACCCTGGAGCTCCGTCTGGTGCCCTCCCGCGACACGGTGCGCCTCGGAGAGCCCGTCCATCTGTACGTCCGGCTGCGCAATCGAACCGACCGCGCGGTCCGATTCCACGGGCCGCCGGATCCCGAGTACGGGTTCCTCGAGCTGTGGATCCGCGCACCCGCCGCCGAAGAGGTCCGGTACCGTCCGCCGGTCCGCCGGGAGCGGCGCGGCGCGGGCCTGGTGGAGGTCGCGCCCGGTGACTCGCTGTCGGTCGCGGTGCCGATCTACTACGGGGGCGGTGGGTGGACGCTGGAGCGGCCCGGGGAGTACGCCTTCCGGGCCCTCTACGCCGGCCCGGATCTCCAGGTGGCCTCCGACACGGCGCGGCTCGCCGTGCGGGCGCCGGCGGACGATCGTGAACGGGGCGCCGCGCGCGCGGTCATGACCGCCGG
>DATLFF010000355.1:0-2128 GCA_035524915.1 Gemmatimonadota bacterium
CAGGCGCACCTGGGCATTTCGCTCGAGGGCTTCGGCGGCGCCGTCCTGAAATGGCCGGAGGACACGGCCGAGGACGGGGGAATGACGGTGTGGCATGTCGCCGATCCGGAGAGCGAGTGGTTCGGTCCCAGCGACTCGTCGTTCATGATCAACTATCGGGTCGACGATCTCGACGGGATGATCGCTCAGCTTGGCGCCGCCGGGGTCGACCTCGTTGGCGGCCCCGAGTCGCACGAGAACGGGAAGTTCGCCTGGATCATGGATCCCGACGGGAACAAGGTGGAGCTGTGGGAGCCGATGATCTGGGACGAGAAGAACAAGGAAGGATAGGACCGAAGGGCCCTACCGCGAGGACCCGCTTCCGACGCCGTTGTGCACCGCGAACAGTCCGTCCGGGTCGTAGGCCCGCTTGACCTCGGCCAGCCGCGGGTGGTTCGCGCCCCAGTAGGATCGCTGCCAGTCGTTCTCGAAGTAATCGCTCTCCGAGACGTAGGAGCCCGCCCCGGGCGCGACCTCGAGGAGTTCCGCCATCGCGGCGTGGATCCGGTCGGCCGCGCGGGGGCCTTCGACCGGGTCCGGCTCGTGGCCCGGGATCCCGGAAAAGGCCGGCGGCCCCTCGCCGGCGACGATCGCGAGCGCGAAGGCGTCGAGAACGGCGGGGTTCATCGCGGTGTCGCGGGCCGCCGCGATCTCCTCCGGCGGAGAGCCCGCGAGTCCCTTGTTGAAGTGAAGTGACATCGTCCAGTGACGGCTCGCGGTGAAGACTGCCTCGGTCAGCCGGCCCATACGCTCGTCCAGCACGTTCGCCTGCATCGCCTTGTTTCCGAGCAGCGACGCGGGCAGCCAGGCGGAGCGGTATGCGTGGAGGAACTGCCCGGCCTCGCCGCGGTTCCCGGCCCAGTAGACGTTCGCTTTCGGCGAGCCCGGGCGGTCGTCGAAGAGGACGAACTGCGACGCGTACTCCTCGAGGAACGCGGGGTCCCAGAAGCTCCGCGCGGGGACCGCGAGGATCGACAGGGGCTCCACCCACTGATAGTCCTCCGGCAGCCCGGACACCCATTCGACGAAGGGGATCCACGCGGCCTCGGCCTCCGTCTGGTTCAGCCCCTGGAACAGCATCGAGAGCCGGAGCGTGTTGTCGCCCTCGAACCGGGCCTGCTCGCCCCAGTGCGGGTTCATGAGCCGGTCGCGGTAGTGGGCCAGGAAGCGAGCGAGCAGCGCGCGGTAGGCGTCGTCGGAATTCGCCCGAATCTTCCCGAACGCGGCGCCGAAGGTCTCGGGCAGCTCGCGGGTTCGGAGCGTCACCCGGGTCACGATCCCGAACGTCCCGCCCCCGCCGCCCTTGAGCGCCCAGAAGAGGTCCGGCTCCGTGCACGCGTTCACGATCCGCACGGCGCCGTCGGCGGTCACGACCTCGGCCTCGAGGAGCCCGGCGGCCGCGAGGCCGAAGCGCTTGGAGAAGCTGCCGAAGCCGCCGCTCTGGATGAGACCCGCGACCCCGACCGTCGCGCACCCCCCGCCCTGGACGTAGCGGCCGCCGTCGACCGAAACGGACTGGTAGACGTGACCCCAGAGCGCGCCCGCCCCGACCGTCACGGCGGGCTGGGGCTCGACCCGCCCCGCGCACCCCTCGGGCACGAACGCGTCGTGGAGCTCGATCGCGTTCATCCGGCGCGTCCAGACGAGAAGGGAGTCGGGCGCGTTCGAGGTTCCCTGGTAGCTGTGACCGCCGCCCTTGATCACGAGGCGGACCGTGTGCTCGCGCGCGAAGTTCACGGCCGCGACGACGTCGGCGGTCTCCTCGACCGCGACCGCCCGGGCGCTGGGCGACGAGGACCACGCGTCGAGCCAGCCGGACGTCTGGGTGAGCGCCGGATGGTCACCGATGAAGTAGGGGTTCTTCAGGTTCCGGAAGAGCTCCGCGCACGCGGCCCCGGTGGGATCGGCGCGACAGGCGTCGAGGGGAGACCCGACCTCGAGGAGTCGGCCGCCGACCGCTCGGCGCAGTCCCTCCCATGCGGCCTCGGAGGGCCAGCCCGGATCGCCGGGTCGGACCCAATCGGACGGAGCTGCCCCGGCTCCAGTCGCGGGCGGCCGCGATGGTGAGCAGGCCCAGGGCAGGAGCGGC
>DATLFF010000356.1:0-6064 GCA_035524915.1 Gemmatimonadota bacterium
CGCCCGGGTCAGCTGCCGGGTGCGGTCGGCGCGGAAGTTGAAGAAGACGACCGCGTCGCTGGGCCCCACGCGGGGGGTCCCCTCGACCACGATCGGCTTCACGAACTCGTCGGTGGCCCCGCACGCGTAGCTCTTCCGGAGAGCCTCCACCGGGTCGCGCACGACGATGTTGGCCCGGCCCTTCACCAGCGCTTCGTACGCCAGCCGCGTCCGGTCCCAGCGGCGGTCCCGGTCCATCGCGTAATAGCGGCCGATCACGGTGGCGATCGTCCCGACGCCGATCTCGGCGATCGCGTCCCGGACCGTGGCCAGGTAGCCAACGCCCCCGGTGGGAGAGGTATCGCGGCCGTCGGTGAAGGCGTGGACGGCGACTCGCTCCAGGCCCGTGCGCCGCGCGAACTCGAGCAGCGCCACCAGGTGGGCCAGGTCGCTGTGGACCCCGCCGTCGGAGACGAGCCCCATGAGGTGCAGAACTCCGCCGGTCCGCTCGACGTGGCGCCGCGCCCCGACCAGCGGCTCGAAGCCGCAGAACTCCCCCGACTCGATCGACTCGTCGATCCGCAGGATGTCCTGCGGCACCACCCGGCCGGCTCCCAGGTTCAGGTGCCCGACCTCGGAGTTGCCCATCATCCAGTCCCGCACGCCGACCGCGCGGCCGGAAGCCGCCAGGCGAGTGCGGGGCCAGGACTCCCACAGGTCGTCGAACACGGGGGTGCGGGCGAGCGCGACGGCGTTCCCGTCGCGCTCCTCCCGGAGTCCCCAGCCGTCGAGGACGATCAGGCCGACCTTCGGCCGGCCTCCCGTCAGATGCCCATCCTCTTACGGCCCTTCTCCACGAAGTCGCCGGCCGAGCCGACGTAGCCGGACGCGTCGTCCAGCCACTTGCCGCTCGACTTGACGATCTTCTTCCGCGTCTTGTCGCCCTTCTCCGGCGCGTACAGGACCGCCAGGGCCGCGCCCGTCAGCGCGCCCAGCAGGAAGCCGCTCAGGAACCCTCCGTTTCCGTTCATTCCTCTTCCTCCATTCGGTTCGAGACTGGATTCAATATCTCCTCCAGGACCTCGTCCGCGCGGGCGCGGAGGTCCTCGAGGGTGCCATCGTTGACGATAACATAGTCGCTCCCGTCGAGCTTTTCGGTATCGGACAACTGGGAGGCCATGATCCGCTCGATCCGCTCCTCCGAGATGTCCCGGCTCTCCCGAAGACGCTGGGTGCGGAGGTCCTCGGGGGCGGTGACCAGGACGACGAGGTCCATGGCCTCGTCCAGGTTGAACTCGAACAGGAGAGCGGCGTCGACCGCCACCACCGGGTGGCCCTTCTCCCGCGCCGCCTCGATCCGCTGGTCCAGCCGCTCCAGGAGGGGCGGGTGGACGATCGCGTTCAGGCGCGCGGTGCGCTCGGGCGACTCGAACGCCCGCTCGCCGAGCGCGGCCCGGTCGATCCGCCCGTCCGGCCCCAGGATCTGCCGGCCGAACTCCTGGACCAGCGCGTCGCGAGCGCCCGCGTCCTCCTCCAGCACGGCATGGCCGATCCGGTCGGCGTCGATCACGGGGACGCCGGCGTCCCGCCAGCGGTCGGCCACGGTGGTCTTGCCGCTGGCGACGTTCCCGCTGATCCCGATCGCGAGCATCACTTGGCGTCGTACCATGTGGGGCCGGTGCCGATCCCGACCTCGACCGGGACGTCCAGCCGGATCGCCCCCTCCATCTCCTCCTTGACCATCGCGGCGAGGCGGTCGGCCTCGGTCCACTCGACCTCGAACACCAGCTCGTCGTGCACGGTCAGGAGCATCCGCGCGGGGATCGCCGAGTCGGCGAGGCGCCGGTGGATCCGGATCATCGCGATCTTGAGGAGGTCCGCCGCCGTCCCCTGGATCGGGCTGTTGATGGCGGCCCGCTCGGCAAAGGCACGCACGTTGAAGTTCTTGCTCCGGATCTCCGGCAGGTAGCGCCGCCGGCCGAGCATGGTGGTCACGTATCCGTCCTCCCGCACTCTCGCGATCGTGTCCTCCTGGTAGCGCTTGACGTCAGGGAAGCGCTGGAAGTATCCATCGATGAAGGCGCGCGCTTCGTCGCGCCCGATCCCCAGCCGCCGGGCGAGCCCGAACGCGCCCATCCCGTAGACCACGCCGAAGTTTACTTCCTTGGCCCGCGTCCGGAGGAGGTCGTTCACCTTCTCCGGCTCCACTCCGAACACGAGCGCGGCCGTCTGGCGGTGGATGTCGGCCCCGGTCCGGAACGCCTCGACCAGGTTGGCGTCGCCCGAGAGGTGGGCCAGGATCCTCAGCTCGATCTGGGAATAGTCGCTCACCAGCAGCGTCCAGCCGGGCTCGCTCGGAACGAAGCCGCGCCGGATCTCGCGGCCCATTGGCGTCCGGACCGGGATGTTCTGCAGGTTCGGCTCCGACGAGGAGAGCCGCCCGCTCGCCGCCACGGTCTGGTTGAACGAGGTGTGGAGCTTGCCGGTGGCCGGGTGGATCGCCGCCGGGAGCGCCTCCACGTAGGTGGACTGGAGCTTGGCCACCTCGCGCCAGTCGAGGCATCGGCGCGGCAGATCGTGGTCGGCCGCGAGCGTCTCCAGCACCTCGGCGTCGGTCGAGTAGCCGGTCTTGGTCCGCTTCACGACCGGGAGCGCCAGCTTCTCGAACAGGATCTGCGCCAACTGCTGGGAAGAGTTCAGGTTGAACTCCTCGCCGGCGATCTCCCAGCACTCCCGCTCGATCCGCACGAGCTCCTCGCCGAGGCGGTCCCGCATGGCGTGGAAGAACGGGACGTCCAGCGCCACGCCGTCGAGCTCCATCCGGGCCAGGACGGGGACCAGCGGGAGCTCGACGTCCGCCAGGAGCGCCCCCTGCTCGCGCGCCTCGATCTGGGGGCCGAAGAGGTCGCAGAGCCGGAGCGCGACGTCGGCGTCCTCGCACGAGTAGCGCGCCGCCGACTCGACGTCCACGTCGGCGAACGGGATCTGGGTCTCGCCGTCGGGCCGGGTCACCTCGTCGTAGGAGATCATCCGGTGCCCCATCTGCTCGAGCGCCAGGATGTCGATGCCATACTGGCGGCGGCCGGGGTCCAGCAGGTAGGCGGCCAGCATGGCGTCGCACTCGACGCCCTCGAGCCGGATCCCGGCCCGCGAGAGGACCAGCGTATCGTACTTGAGGTTCTGGCCCACCTTGCGGAGCCGCGCGTCCTCGAGGAGCGGGGCGATCGCGGCGCGGACCCGCGCGGGGTCCACGTTCCGGTCCCCCACGTGCCCCACCGGCACGTACCACGCCCGCCCGGGCGCGGTGGCGAAGGAGTACCCCACGATCTCGGCCGAGATCGGGTCGAGGCTCGTGGTCTCGACGTCCACGGCGAAGCGACCCGCCGCCCGCAGCCCTCGGACGAGCGCGTCCAGCTCCTCGCCGGTGGAGACGACGGCGTACTCCGCCCCCTCGGTAATCCCGGTCCCGCCGCCGAAGCGCTCCAGGAGCCGGCTGAACTCGAGCTCGGTGAAGAGGCGCGTAACGAGGTCGGAAGCGGGCTCCCGGACCTCGAGGGCCGGGAGGTCCAGCTCCACCTCGAGGTCGGTCCGGATCGTGACCAGCTCCTTGGAGAGGAGCGCGGAGTCCCGGTGCTCGGCCAGCTTCTCGCGGAGCTTCGGGGTCCCCACCTGGTCCAGCCGGGCGTAGAGGTTCTCCACGTGGCCCCACTCCTCGACCAGTCTCTGCGCCGTCTTGGGGCCCACGCCGGGGACCCCCGGCACGTTGTCCGAGGCGTCGCCCATGAGCCCCAGCACGTCGGTCACGAACTCCGGCGCCACGCCGAACTTTCCGGCGGCGTTCGAGAGGTCCACCACCTCCTCGCCCACCGCGCCGGGGCCTCCGCGACCGGGGTTCAGCAGCCGCACCCGTTCGTCGATCAGCTGGTAGAAGTCCTTGTCGCCCGAGACGATGTAGACGTCGAGCCCCTCGCCGGCCGCCTTCCGCGCGAGCGTGCCGATCACGTCGTCCGCCTCCTGCCCGGCCACCTCGATCACCGGCACGCGGAAGGCCGCGAACAGCTCCTGGACGCGCGGGATCTGGGCCGCCAGGTCGTCCGGCATCTTCTCCCGCGTGGCCTTGTACTCGGGGTAGCGCCGGTGCCGCGGGGTGGGCTCGCGCGAGTCGAGGACCAGCCCGACGTAGTCGGGCGCCCGCTCGTCCAGCAACTTGACCAGGAAGTTGGCCATCCCGAACGCCGCGCTCGTCTCCTCCCCCGAGGAGGTTCGCAGGGGGTTCCGGACGAGGGCGAAGTAGGCCCGGTAGATGAGGGCGTAGCCGTCCAGCAGGTAGAGAGTCCGGCGGGGCATGGGTCGAATCTAGCCGGACAGCGGGGTCACGCCGGGGCGTCCCCAGAACGGGGCTACCCGGCCCGCTCCTCGCCGCCCTCGACGATCGTCGCTCCCCCGCCCCGGTGGCCGGCGCGATCGGCCGCCACCTCGTCCACCGCCGCCGGCTCGATCCAGCCGTGGTCCGCGGCGTGGCGGGCCGCGGCCAGCGTGTCGCCGGCCAGGACGAGCGAGCTGCCCGCCGCCGACACCTCGCCGGCGAGCGCCTCGATCGCCGACTTCCTCAGCGGGTCGGGCGAAACGTCCCGGATGTAGACCGCCGGCACGCGGTGGGGGAACTCGTGCACCAGGTCCCGGTAGATCTCGGGGTCCTCCTCACCGCTGTCGCCAATCAGCATGAACGGCAGGTCCGGGAACGTCTGGAGGATCCGCCGGATCGACTCCGTCTTGTGCTCCCGCCGCCCGATCCGCCGGATCTCCCGCCACGGCGGACCCCAGTCGCGCAGCTCGACGGGGCCCAGGGGGATGCCCTGGAGCTCCAGGAAATGGACGAACAGGTCGTAGAGGTTCCACGGGCCGTTGGAGACGTAGAAGACCGGGTTCGGCGCCGGACCGGTTCCCCGGTGGAGCGCGCGGAAGAAGGCGGCCACGCCGGGGAACGGGGTCCGGGTGTGGGCGCTCCCCAGCGCCACTCCGGCCACCATGCGGGCCAGCCGCGCCACGTCGGCGCGGATCACGGTGTCGTCCACGTCGCTGACGACCCCGAACCGCGCCCCTCGCGGGGGCACGAGGACCGGGGCCACGCCCCTGACCCCGCCCGGATCGGGGACCAGCAGCTCCACCTCCGCCTCGTGCCACGACCGGTCCGCCGGCGGAGGGGCGGACGGCACGAGCCACGTGTGGAAGAACCCGTCCGCGTCGGCCTGGGCCTCGGTCTCGGTCCCGTAGAGCCGCACCACCACCCGGGCGCCCGGCACCGCGTCGCTCTGCATCCGACGGTACGTGCGGACCAGGTTCCTCCACCACGAGTCCGCCGGATGGGCGCGGCTCACCGCCTTGTCCTCGATGACCCGGCCGCGCACGAACGCCCGGTCCGGGCCCCCGTACGAGCGGTACGTCGCCACCGTGACGGGGCGCGCCAGTCCCAGCCGACGGCGCGTGCGCCACCGCAGGTCGGTCATCGCGCTCCCCCGGGCGGCTTGCTGCGAGCGCTCCAGGCGGACGATATTGTGGGCGTCCCGATCCAAATCTTTCGATCGCTCATATCGCATCCCTGGAATGGAGCCCTTTATGATCGTCGCCGCCGAACGTTCCGACTTCGACGTCGCCATCATCGGTGCTGGCCCCGCCGGCTCCAGCATGGCCGCCTACCTCGCGCGGGCGGGCGTGAGCTGCGTGGTCCTGGAGCGCGAGCTCTTCCCGCGCCCGCACGTGGGGGAGTCGCTCGTGCCGTCATCCACCCGGGTGTTCAAGGAGCTCGACTTCCTCCCCGTCATGGAGGAGGCCCGGTTCCCCCACAAGTTCGGCGCCGTCTGGACCGCCCACGGCGGGAACCGGATGTACGACCACGACTGGGAGGGCCTCGCCCCCGACTGCAACGTCGACATCCGGTTCGAGGAGCGGGATCAGCCCGGGGTGGACCAGAACTACACCTATCACGTCGACCGCGGGCTGTTCGACAACCTCCTCCTGCAGCACGCCCACGGCTCCGGCGCCGCGGTGTACGAAGGGGTGAACGTCACCTCGGTGGACACCTCCG
>DATLFF010000357.1:0-3014 GCA_035524915.1 Gemmatimonadota bacterium
GTCCAAGTTCCGCCCTTCCGTCCCGCTGGTCGCGTTCACTCCGTACGAGCGGGTTCGCAACCGGATGGCGCTGCTGTGGGGCGTGAGTCCGTTCGTGATGGAGATCCCGGACACGATCGACCGGCTGATCCAGGAGATGGAGCGGCGGCTGATCAAGGAGGATCTGGCCGCCGAAGGCGACGTGGTCGTGTTGGTGTGCGGCGCCCCGCTCGACGTGGGCGGGCGCACCAACCTGATGAAGATCCACCGCGTGGGCGAGAAGGCCCGGCTGGGACGCCGCCGGAGGTGACGCTGCCGGGTCCGGCTTCGTAGACTTGCCGCCCATGGCCGATCCGACTTCCCCCGCCGCCGGACTCGAAGGCGTCGTCGTCGCCGAGAGCGCGATCTCCTACGTGGACGGCCAGGCCGGCCGGCTGGTCTACCGCGGCTACGACATCGAGGACCTGGCGGAGCACTCCACGTACGAGGAGACGGTGCTGCTGCTGCTGGACGGCGCGCTCCCGAAGCGGGACGCGCTGAACGCGTTCCGCGGAGAGCTGGCCGCCGCCCGCGAGCTGGACGACGAGGTGCTCGATCTCCTCCACGGCTTCCCGGCCGACGCCGATCCGATGGCGGCGCTCCGGACCGCGGTGTCGGCGGAGGGGATGTTCGACCCCGATGCGGGCGCGGTCGACCCCGCCGCCACGCGGCGCAAGGCGGTGCGGCTGATCGCGCGGCTGCCGACCCTCGTGGCCGCGTTCGACCGGCTGCGGAACGGCCTCGAGCCGGTGGAGCCCGACGACGAGCTCTCCCACGCCGCCAACTTCCTCTGGATGCTCTCGGGCGAGGCGCCGGACCCCGACGACGCGCGCGCCCTGGACGTCGCGCTCGTCCTGCACGCCGAGCACGGGATGAACGCGTCGACCTTCTCGGCCCGGGTCACGGCGGCCACGCTCTCCGACCTGCACGCGGCGGTCACCTCGGCGGTAGGCACGCTGGCCGGGCCGCTCCACGGCGGCGCCAACGCGGCGGTCATGCGGATGCTCCTGGACATCGACGCGCGCGGTGTGGATCCCGGAGAGTGGGTGCGCGAGCGCCTGGCCGCGAAGGAGCGCGTGATGGGGTTCGGCCATCGCGTCTACAAGACGATGGACCCGCGCGCACCCGTCCTCCGCGCGATGTCGCAATCGCTCGGCGAGCGGGCCGGCGATCTCCGCTGGTACGAGCTCAGCGAAGCGGTGCTGGCGGCGATGAAGGAGCAGAAGGGGCTCGACCCCAACGTCGACTTCTTCTCGGCCTCCACCTACCACGCGCTGGGGATCCCGGTGGACCTCTTCACGCCGATCTTCGCGATCTCCCGCGTGGCCGGTTGGGTCGCCCACGCGGAAGCCCAGCTCGCGAACAACCGGCTGATCCGGCCGCGGGCGAAGTACGTGGGCGAGCGCGACCTCCGGTACGTCCCGATCGACGAACGGTAGACGGTTTTCGCCGGGTCGCGGCCGGCCCCGGGGAGTTCCCCCGGACGATCCGCCGATGCCCCGGATCTTGCACGGCCATCGAAAGGAGCCCCGCATGGCGTACGACCGGCTGACCCCTCCGGCGGAAGGGGGCGTCATCGAGTACGAGCGCGCGTTCCGCGTCCGTGCGCCGGATCGTCCGATCATCCCGTTCATCGAGGGGGACGGGATCGGGCCCGACATCTGGGCGGCCTCCCGGCGGGTGTTCGACGCCGCGGTGGAGGCGGCGTACGGCGGGGACCGGAAGGTCGAGTGGTTCGAGATCTACGCCGGCGAGAAGGCGGTGGAGCGCTACGGCGAGGGGACGTGGCTGCCGGCCGACACCCTGCAGGCGATCCGGGACTACCGGGTGGCGATCAAAGGGCCGCTGACGACCCCCGTGGGCGGCGGCATCCGCTCGCTCAACGTGACGCTCCGGCAGGTGCTCGACCTCTACGCCTGCATCCGGCCCTGCCGCTGGTACGAGGGGACGCCCTCGCCGGTCAAGGAGCCGGGGAAGGTGGACGTGGTCGTCTTCCGCGAGAACACGGAGGACGTCTACGCGGGGATCGAGTGGAAGGCGGGCACGCCCGAGGCGGCGAAGGTGCGCGCGTTCCTGAACGGGGAGATGGGGACGAGCATCCCGGAGGACGCGGGGATCGGGATCAAGCCGATCAGCCGGGCGAACACGCGGCGGCTGGTGGCGGCGGCCATCCAGTACGCGCTCGACCGCGGGCGGCGCTCGGTCACGCTCGTCCACAAGGGGAACATCATGAAGTTCACCGAGGGCGCCTTCCGCGAGTGGGGCTACGAAGTGGCGGCGGAGGAGTTCGGCGACCGGACGGTGCGCGAGGACGAGCTGTGGGAGGACGGCGAGCGGAAGGATCCGGGGGACCGGGTGGTGATCCAGGACCGGATCGCCGACGCGATGTTCCAGCAGATGCTGCTGCGGCCCGACGAGTACGACGTGCTGGCGACCCCCAACCTGAACGGCGACTACCTCTCCGATGCCGCCGCCGCCCAGGTGGGCGGGCTCGGCATGGCGCCGGGCGGGAACGTGGGCGACTCCGAGGCCGTGTTCGAGGCCACCCACGGAACGGCCCCGAAGTACGCCGGCCAGGACCGGGTGAACCCTGGGAGCCTGATCCTCTCGGGCGCCTGGATGTTCGACTACATCGGCTGGCCCGAGGTGCGCGAACGGATCGAGCGGGGCCTGGGCGCGGCCATCCGCGACAAGGTCGTCACGTACGACCTGGCGCGGCAGATGGAGGGGGCCACCGAGGTCAGGTGCTCGGAGTTCGGAGAAGCGATCGCCCGGCGGCTCTGAAAACAGCCGCGACCCGCTGCGCGGGTGCCCCGATCTGGACCGTTTTGAGAGCCGCTCGACTTTTTCGCGCTGAAGGATAGGGGGATCGTGCAGTTCGTCGATGAGGCGCGGGTCACCGTGGAGGCGGGGCGCGGGGGGGACGGCGTGGTGTCGTTCCGGCGGGAGAAGTACGTGCCGCGGGGGGGCCCGGACGGGGGGAATGGAGGCAGGGG
>DATLFF010000358.1:0-3919 GCA_035524915.1 Gemmatimonadota bacterium
CGCGGGCCGCGGCCAGTGGGGGGAGAGCCCGCGCCACGGGCCGCCGACTCCGAGGGCTTCCTCCAGCGCCGCCATGGCCGCGGCGAGCCGGTCCGGAGAGAGCGAGGAGAGCGCCTCGTGGGCGGCGGCGATCAGACCGTCGGCCGCCAGCAGCGAGAGCGCCGGGCCGTCGGCCGCGCGGACGCCGGCCGGCGCGGGCTCCAGGCTCCGGCGGGCCGCTTCCAGCGCCCCCGCCACCGCCCCGGCCGCGATCCCCCACGCCACCGCCTCCGGCTCGCGCCAGCCGGCCCGGCGGGCCGCCACGCCCGCCACACCCGCCGCCCACGGCGCACCGGCCGCGCACGCGTCGGCCATCTCGCCGGCCAGCTCCTGCGGCACGGTGAAAGCCGACAGCCAGTCGGCCAGGATGCCGGCGAAGGACTCGACCGGGCGGGGCTCGGCCGGCGCGGTCACCCCCCGAGGAGCCGGCCCACGATCCCGGGGGCCTCCTCGAGCGCCTCGTCGATCCGCTCCACGTCCTTGCCGCCGGCCTGCGCCATGTGCTTCTTGCCGCCGCCCCCGCCGCCGATCCGCTTCGCCACCGCGCGGATCACGGTGGGGGCGTCGAGCCGGCCGGCCTGGATCAGGTCGTCGGTCACGACCGCCAGCAGGTGGGCCTTCCCGTCCATGGCCGCGCCGACGACCCCGACGCCGGTGGCGAGGCCGTTCCGGACCGCGTCCCCGATCGCGCGGAAGTCGTCCATCGAGACGGGATCGGCTCGCAGCGTCACCACCTCGACGTCCCCGAAGGAGGTCCGCCGCTCGGCCGCCGCGCCGCCGGCGCGGGCCTCGCGCCGCGCGGCTTCGAGCGCCCGCTCGACCTCGCGCCGCTCCTCGACCAGCCGCTCGATCCGCTCCGGCAGCTCCTCGGGCGCCACCTTCAGCCGGCCGGCGGCCTCGGCCAGGAGCGCCTCCCGCCGGCGGAACTCCTCCAGCGCCCGGCGGCCGGTCACGACCTCGATCCGCCGCACGCCGGCGGCCGCGCTCGATTCCGACAGGATCCGGACCGGGCCGATCTCGCCGGTTCGCCGTACGTGGCATCCGCCGCAAAGCTCGATCGACTGGCCGTCTCCGACGGTCACCACGCGGACCACATCGCCGTACTTCTCGCCGAAGAGCGCCGTCGCGCCCTGCGCCCGCGCCTCGTCGTACGACATGTGCCGGCGGGTCACCGGCATGTCCTCGAGCACCCACTGGTTGGCCGCGTCCTCGATCTCTCTCACTACATCTGGAGTCAGAGCCTTCGGGTGCGAGAAGTCGAACCGCATGTGGTCCGGCGCCACCAGCGAGCCCGCCTGCCGCACGTGCACCCCCAGCCGGTCGCGGAGGATCGAGTGGAGGACGTGCGTCACCGTGTGGTGCCGCTCCACGTCGCGACGGCGCTCGCGGTCGACCGCGGCGTGGACCGCGGCGCCCTCGACCACCCGCTCCGGCTCGCCCTCCACCAGCTCGGCGACCGGCGCGAACACGTCGCCGTGGCGCTCCACGTCCACCACGCGCAGGCGGAACCCTTCGCCCTCCACGTGGCCGGCGTCGGCGACCTGCCCTCCGCCGGTGGCGTAGAAGGGGTTCTTGTGGAGGACCAGGCGGAACCGTCCGTCCGCGCGATCCACCTTCTCGATCACGGTGTCGACGGACAGCTCGTCGTAGCCGACGAACTCGCTGTGGATGCCTTCCGCCTCGATCCCGACCGCGAACGCGTCCTCCCCCCGGTCGACCGAGAACCCGCCCGCCGCCCGGCCGCGGTCGCGCTGGAGCTTCATGTGGCTCTCGTAGCCGGCGTGGTCGATGGCGTGGCCGCGCTCCCGCGCGATCAGGTCGGTCAGGTCGGGCGGGAAGCCGAAGGTGTCGTGCAGCCGGAACACGTCCTCCCCGGGGATCGCCTCTCCCGCCGGGGTCGCCTCCAGGACCTCCTCCAGGATCGCCATCCCCTGGTCGATGGTCAGGAGGAAGCGCTCCTCCTCCGCCTCGCAGATCACCCGGATCTGGTCCTCCTGCTCGACCAGCTCCGGATACGCCTCGCCCATCTCCCCGATCACGGTCTCGACCAGCCGATGGAGCGTCGGCCGGTGGACGTCCTGGCTCCAGTAGTGCCGGACCGCGCGGCGGATGATTCGCCGCAGGACGTAGCCGCGCCCTTCGTTGGACGGATAGACACCGTCGCCGATCAGGAACGTCGCGGCCCGGCCGTGGTCGGCGAGCACGCGGAAGGGGACGCCCCCGTCGCCGGGATCGTACTCCTGCTCGAGGAGCTCGCCGACCCGCGCGATCAGCGGCGTGAACAGGTCCGAGTCGTAATTCGAGTACACGCCCTGCACCACGGCCGCGATCCGCTCGAGGCCCATCCCGGTGTCGACCGATGGATCGGGGAGCGGCACCTGGGTCCCATCCGCCTTCCGCTCGAACTGCATGAACACCAGGTTCCAGATCTCGAGGTAGCGGGCTTCGCTGTCCGCCGGCGTGCCTTCGCCGTATTCCGGACCGAAGTCCCAGAAGATCTCGCTGCACGGGCCGCACGGGCCGGTGTCGCCCATGGCCCAGAAGTTCGACTCGTCGCCCAGCCGGAGAACCCGCTCGGGCGGGATCCCGGTGACCTCGGGCCAGAGCCGGGCGGCCTCGTCGTCGTCCTGGTGGACGGTCGCCCACAGCCGCTCGGGGGGGAGCTCCAGGTCCTCGGTGAGAAACTCCCACGCGTAGGCGATCGCCTCGCGCTTGAAGTAGTCGCCGAAGGAGAAGTTCCCCAGCATCTCGAAGAACGTGTGGTGGCGCGGGGTGTAGCCCACGTTCTCGAAGTCGTTGTGCTTGCCGGAGACGCGCAGGCACTTCTGGGACGACGTGGCCCGCCGGTACGGGGTCGACCGGGCGCCGGTGAAGACGTCCTTAAAGGGGACCATCCCCGCATTCACGAACAGGAGCGTGGGATCGTCCTGCGGGACGAGCGGGGCCGAGGCCACGCGCGTGTGGCCGCGCGAGACGAAGTAGTCCAGGAACCGCTGGCGGATCTCGTGGCCGGTCATGGAGAGCAGGGAAGGTACCGGTGGGGCCGGAGCCGCGCATCCGACCCGCGGCGCGTCCGCCGCCCGGTGGCGGGGACGGAGTCGGGGCTGGCGCGGCCTCCCGCCCGACTGCAGAATCGTGCCCATGTCGTACAGACGAGTCGGCGGCTCGCCCACCACCTGGTCCGTGGCCGCGCTGGCCGCCGGGTTCCTGCTCGGCCTGGCCGGGCGCGCCGGCGGGGGGACGCCGCCCGAGGTCCTGGCGGCCATTGCCCGGCCGGTCGCCCAGCTGTGGCTGGCCGCGCTCCAGATGGCGGTCCTGCCCCTGGTCGTGGCGCTCCTGCTGGTCGCCGTCCTGAGCGCCCGCGAGGGGCTCGGCGGCCTGGGGGGCCGGGCGCTGCTGCTGTTCGTGGCGCTCCTCCTCGGCGCCGGGATCTTCTCCATGCTCGCCACCCCGCCAGTGGTCGAGCTCTATCCCGTGGACGGATCGATGTCGAGCACGCTGCTGGCCGAGACCCCGGTGCCGGACGAGCTCCGCGCGTCGGCGGGCGCTCAGACGGGGAGCGTCGGGGACTGGGTCGCCGGGCTCCTGCCCGACAACGTGTTCCGGGCCGCGCTCGAGGCCGACGTGCTGGCGCTCCTTCTGTTCACCCTGCTCTTCGGGCTGGCGGCCACCCGGCTGCCCGACGATCTGCGCGGCACGGTCGAGCGCGGCGCCCGGGCCCTGGCCTCGACGATGCTGACCCTCACGCACTGGATCATCCTGCTCACGCCGGTCGGCGTGTTCGCGTTCATGTACCTGGTCGCCCTCCAGACGGGGGGCGGGACGGCCGGGCTCCTGGGAGTGTTCGTGGCGATCCAGTCGGGGCTCATGATCGTGGTGA